>DAORJH010000183.1:0-5693 GCA_035438925.1 Bacteroidia bacterium
AGTAATATTTGTATTAGTGCTTATTGGTGTAACACCATTTAACCATTGAAAAGTAACAACTGAAGGTCCAGATGGTGTAAAACGCCAAGCTTCATTGGTTGCAGTCCATGCACCAGGGAAATTTCTTCCGATTGGATTCATACCAACAGGAACACCATTTTGAATACCAACAATACCTGCACCACTATTCCATGGGCAGCTTTGAGAAGATTGAATGTGTATTTCTACCACACTTGTCGTTTCCATTAATTTGATCTGCATCATTTCTCCCTGACCACCAATGAAACCACAACTATAATAAGGCACGTTACTCCAGTAAATAACAGCAGTACGTGTTGGAGGAGCTCCGATCACATACCATTTACCAAAATAACCTCCATTCATGTTGATGTCTCTCCATGGAGCACCAATATCATTGGGTCTTGCGATCTGAACAATATTCGGCCATGGAGCAGAGATCGGCCAAGGGCAATATCCTGATGCTGTTGGATCGAAAGTTAAAACTCCATTAGAACCTTGAACAAACTGATTATAACTTCCACCATAAAAACAGAAGTTGAATGGAAGTGTTTGCAGAGATCCCCAGCAGTCATCGCAATTCTGTACCCCGATTGTTCCACCATTGAATGGATCCGGATTATAAGGAATTGAAGACATTGCATAACTATTTGTATTTGCACCAAGCATGGTGGTTGCACTTGCAGTTAAATTAGCCGTTTGACCAATACAGATATTTACTTGTGGCCCAGTATTGAACTGAGCGTTCACAGTTGGGCAACCTGCACACTGTGCATTTGCCTTTGTTCCGTAAATCGCTGCTAAAACAACAAGTAGATTTAATATTCTTTTCATATTCTGATTCTATTACTTTATTATTATTTCAAGTTGCCAAGTTCCAGTTCATGAAACTTCTGAGGATTCAACATATCAAGTGTTTCTACCTTTTGCGAGTCATCTGAGCTAAGCAGACCAATGTTGAAATTCATACTTGTATACTTTGAAGGGTCACAGAAAGTTTTTTCTTCAGCATTCAATTCATACGTACTTCCTTCGGCAATATTCATCTTAGAACAGATCTCCATTGACTGCACTCTTGACTTATAAGAATACGCCACTGCATCTTTAAAATTATTTTCCTTAAATAATTTCACTGCGATCATTTGATACTTGATAGCCTTCTTCACATCGGCATCAAAATTATTCTGACCTGTATAGTACATCTCTTTCTCTATTTTTGCTATTGCTATATGTGTCCTGCTTACAAAAACACGGCTTTGTTCTCTTGTTTGGGATAAAAGAACAGAACCTGATAATAAGAAAGTTAGCATCAGGACATTTTTAAGATTTGCTGGTTTGAATTTCATGTTGAGCTTGAATGAGTTAAATTTGATAAATTTCAATGCTTAAAGATAAGTTCAATCTCTATTTACTGTGTTTTTTCACTCATTGATATTCACAGTTTACTAAATGATAGAAAAAAGATTAACTGGGCTTAAGGACAACAAATGCAATGGATAATCAGTCACATTCCATGAAGTTGGTTATTATTTCGACAAAGTACAAGATTAACTCTACAATTTAAGAGAAACCGGATTCAGCTCAATAAAGCAAGAGTTATAAAAGGATAGTTATACCTCATTATTCCATTCAATGTTCACTGGAACTTTTAATAATAACGAGAATGTCTGAGGTGTCAGTTCTTGATAAATTTATCTTTTATGATCGTACCGTCTTCACCTATGATGGTTATGAAGTATACCCCTTTATCTAAATTTTGCAGATCAAGCTCTATGCTTCTTTCTATTTCGTTCAAATCAAAATTTGAATTCGTCTTTTGTGTTGCACCTTTAATATCCCGGATTTCAACACTCAAAATGTTTCCATTAAATGAATTAGGCAATACCAATTTGATAAAATCATCAGCAGGATCAGGGATCAGTTTCAGTCCGGATGCTCTTTTATTCATTGTGATATTGATCACTTCAGAATGACCTAGATTGCCATTATAATCAAACTGTTTTATTCTGTAATAGGTCGTACCGGACTTATTAACTTCCGGATCAATAACACTGTAATCATGTGATTTGTTACTTGTACCGGCACCAGCGACCTTCTGAACAAAAGTAAAATCATTCATGTTAAATGAACGTTCAATTGTAAAATAACTGTTATTGCTTTCAGTTGCAGTTCCCCAAATGATCTCTGCCGCATTTTCCAAAGCCACAACATTAAAATAATTCATTTCAATCGGCAATACTGTGCAAACCGATAAAGCACCATTACAGGCAACACCTACATATAAAGTATATTCATGTGTCTCGCCAAAACTATAATTGATGCAAGGATCAATTGCTGTTCCAATCGTTGCAAAAGCACATCTCACCCTCATTTTATAGGCACCGTTTGCAGTAGCTGCAGGAATAACAAAATTGGCTGAAGCCGGAGTGGCAGCAGGAGGTGTATTAGGAGTGCCACAAACCTGCTCTGCCATAGAATAGACGCAGTCCTTGTTCCAGTCCACAAACACGGCGAAGCCCTGAGCGTAAGTTATTCCAGATAAAAAGTTACATGTAATATTGGCGCCGGCATTCGCACGAAGATGCGTAGGACATGCGTAATTAATGTAGTTTTGCTGAATACCACCCAATAGCTGAGTTTGACACCCTGTACCATTCGTAGTAATATTCGTTACACCACCTGCCGTATTAAAATCATCAATAAAATCATTCACCGAATTACCTATGGCATTGGAAACCCCAGGCTGGTTACAAGGTATATTGAAATAAGTAGGCATACAATAAGGCGCAGGACCAACACCTATCTGAGCATTTGCAGTATACAAGGTGAAATAAGCCAAAAAAAGTATGGTGTATTTTCTATTCAATTTTGTAAATTAATGTTGTAAAGATAATTCTAAATCGTTTATTTGCAAGGTCTTTGAGAAATTCATCTCGACTTTTTAACCACTCAAAGCGGTGAATAACCACTAAAATCAATTTTCACTCAGCAAGTGCTTTAATTCAGTCAATTAAAATACGGTTCTACCCAGCGAAATAATTTTTGAACATTGAAACCATCTTCTTACTTCTTCTACACCATTCAATCTAGAATAATTCACAGATAAATTCGATTAATTGGTCTTTTAAATCTGATTTTTTGTTAAAAAGCCTCTGTAATATGTTAAAATGTAATGAAATTCAAAGATAATCGCTGAGATCGTAATTTGAATATTAAGAGCTTTTTCATGGATTCAATAAAATTCCTGTCTTATCAAAAACACTCAGCCATTTCCTTACATCTTGAAATTCAGTAAAAAAAGTTTGTTCGCTTAAAAAAATCTGATTACATTTGCACCCCTTAATTTTTAGGAACAGTTAAATACATTGAAAAGTGGACGCATTAAGTTATAAAACAAAGTTCATCAACAAGAAAGCAGCTGATAAAGAATGGCTGTTAGTTGATGCTGAAGATCAAGTTGTTGGAAGACTAGCTTCGAAAGTTGCTTACCTTCTTCGCGGCAAGCACAAAGCCAGCTTTACCCCTCATTCTGACAGTGGCAGTAATGTCATTATCATCAATGCAGATAAAGTTCGTTTTACAGGAAAGAAATTTACTGATAAAGAATATATCCGTTATACGGGTTATCCGGGTGGACAGCGTTTTGCTACTCCTAAGGCGCTTTTGAAAACAAAGCCGACAGAAGTATTGACTCACGCTATTCACGGTATGCTTCCTAAAGGAATTTTGGGACGTAAAATCAATACCAACGTGCGTATATTCGCAGGAACTGAGCACGGAATGGAAGCACAACAGCCAAAAAAAGTAGATCTGTCAAAAATTAAATAAGTAAAGGATTAAATGGAAGTAATTAACTCATCAGGACGCAGAAAGACTTCAGTTGCTCGCGCCTACGTTAAAAAAGGAAGCGGTAACATCGAAGTAAACGGAAGAGATTACAAGGAGTACTTTAAGACCCCTACTCTGCATTATATGGTTACGCAATCGTTGAACATCTCTAATGTTAGAGAAGAATACGATATCAAGATCAATGTAAAAGGTGGTGGAATAACAGGACAGGCTCAGGCCATTCGTCTTGCTATTGCTAAAGCTATCGTAGAGCAAAATGCAGATCTTAAAAAAGACCTACGCGCTGCTGGTTTAATTACCCGTGACCCACGTATGGTTGAGCGTAAGAAATTCGGTCAGAAGAAAGCCCGTGCACGCTTCCAGTTCAGTAAACGTTAATCCATCATTAAAGAGAAAGTATAAAACATGTCAGCAAGAACTTCATTCAACGAATTACTTGAAACCGGTGCTCACTTTGGTCACCTTAAAAGCAAATGGAATCCGGCAATGGCTCCGTATATTTACGCAGAGAAGAACGGTATTCATATTATCGACCTTAATAAAACTGTTGCTAAAATTGAAGAAGCTGCAACAGCTATCAAACAAATTGCACGTTCAGGACGTAAGATCCTTTTTGTTGCAACCAAAAAACAAGCTAAAGATATCGTTGCCGATAAAGTAAAAGCGGTAAACATGCCGTACGTTACAGAAAGATGGCCAGGTGGAATGCTTACCAATTTCGCTACTATTCGTAAATCGGTTCGTCGTATGTCACAGATCGATAAAATGGCTACTGACGGAACTTTCACAAACATTTCAAAGCGTGAACGTCTTCAAATTTCACGTGAGCGTGAAAAATTAGAAACTCAGTTCGGTTCTATCGCAGATCTTTCTCGTCTACCGGCTGCATTGTTCATCGTAGATATCACAAAAGAACACATTGCTGTAGCTGAAGCGAAAAGATTGAACATCCCTACTTTTGCTATCGTTGATACCAATTCAAACCCTAATCAGGTTGATTACGCTATCCCGGCAAATGACGATGCTTCTACTTCTATTGCTTATATCATCGAATTAATGGCTGGAGCAATTCGCGAAGGATTATCTGACCGTAAAATGGACAAAGAATCTTCTTCTGAAGAAGGAGATACAAAAGAAGAAAGTGCAAATGAGGCAGAAGAATTGGCAGAAGGAATCAAGATCAAAGGTCTTAACAAAGATGCTGCTGAAGAAGAAAAAGGTCCTGCTAAAAAAGGTACCCGTAAGAGAGTGAGCGCAAAAAAATAATTCTTTCGAATAAAATATAAAGCGGTCATTCTGTTTTCAGACTGGCCGTTTTTTTTAAGCGAAAAACAAGAAAATAGATTTCAGGGAATTGGATCTTTTCAAAACAATAAATTAGAAACCAGAAATAATAAATAAAATGGCAATTACAGCAGCAGAAGTGAACAAATTACGCCAGCAGACAGGTGCAGGTATGATGGATTGTAAAAAAGCATTGGAAGAAAGCAACGGCGACTTTGAGGCCGCTGTGGATTATCTTCGTAAAAAAGGGGCAAAAGTAGCCGCTAACCGTCAGGATCGTGACGCTAAAGAAGGGGTTGTATTATCAAAAGTAAGTGATGACAAGAAAAGTGCAATCGTAATCAGCGTAAACTGCGAGACAGATTTCGTTGCTAAGAATGCTGACTTCATTCAGTTTGCTGAAACAGTTGCTGCAGTTGCGTTGAAAAACAAACCGGCAAGCGTTGAAGCTTTGAAAGCATTGCCTTACAACAACGATATTACCATTGGAGATAAATTCATGGAGCAGATCGGAAAGATCGGAGAAAAGATCGATATCGGAT
>DAORJH010000184.1:0-5577 GCA_035438925.1 Bacteroidia bacterium
GCTAGGAATGCTCGGATGAAAAGTGATAAAGCTATAGCGGCCTGCTTTACGTGGACCTCCTGTATTGTCTGTTCCACTGAGAGCCCCAAAAGGTCCCATAGGGGTCCAGGTTGTAACAGCGATTTTAGAAGCCTGATTAGCATTCGATTTTAAGTACTCTTCATAATGATGCCAGGTATTTGAAGGTAAAGTAATATCTCCACTGGGATACACTCTTGGTTCCATATAAGCTTCCCATCTTTTGAATTGTTTATAGCCCTTTCCTTTTTGTGTGATGTCTTTGTCTTTCCAGTATTCATTGAATGCGGATTGAATTCGATAAAAGTTCTTTTCATCAGGGTTTTGAGCCATCCACTCCTGTGCATAAGTGATCTTCCCTAGTAGGAAGATGAATAGTAAAATAGCTTTTTTCATAGTTCAATAGTTTTAGTATAATTAAAGTTATTGTATTAAGGCGCAACGTAAACTTTGCTTATAAATACGCCCGTGAGAATTAAATAAGCGAGTGAAAATCCGTGAAATTCGCAAAAGCAGCTTTCCGCTGAGCGATAGTGTGGTGGGGACGAGAGAGTTCTGCGCTTATTGCATAAAAAAAGCGCACAAAATCAATTGTGCGCTTTCCCTTAAGAATTTAGGTTCAATTCTTTATTTTAACGATCTTGAACTCTGTTCTACGATTTTGTGCATGCGTATCTTCATCACACTTTGATTGTACGGCACCCTCACATTTACATCCGTTGATCAGCTTTGACTCACCGTATCCTTTTCCGTAAATACGATTTGCCGAAATTCCTTTTGAAACTACATAAGCTGCACTTGATTTGGCACGCTTGTCAGATAAAGACATGTTACTTGCAGCACTACCTCTGCAATCTGTATGTGATCCCAACTCAATGGTCATGGATGGATTTTCTTTGAGTAAGGTTACGATCTTATCTAATTCAACTGCTGCATCCGGACGAATATTGAATTTACCCAGATCAAAATAGATAGGTTTCAGATCGACCATTTTTCCGATATCAGCACCGATCTTGATCTTGTACATCTTTGTATTTAAAAATTCATGAAGAAGCACATAACCTTCTTTTTTTAGTTCAAAATCAACCGGCTGAGTCTTGGTGAGGTATCCTTCTTTCTCCATCTTAACAATATAAGAAAGCTCATCACCCTTCTTCTTATCCTTATAAATGTGTTTGAAGTCACCATTCTTATCTGTGGTAAAGCTCATCACGTCATTCTTATTGAAGGCATCGGTAATGGTCACTTTCACATTTTCAATTGGAGACAATGATTCTGCATCAGCGATCAAACAAAGCAAGCCGTATATCTTTTTCTCAACCAATAATTCTTTTTTAGAATTGGCTAATTTAGCGATCTCATTTTCTTTAATAACACTCACGCTTTCTTTGTAACCATCTTTCAGCGTTCTGATCTTGTAGTTTTTTCCCGGAAGAACATTTACTTTCACCTCTCCGTGCTCATCGCTCACAAGATTGGCAACGGGCTTTCCTTCTTCATCGATCACATGTACTTCAGCACCTTTCATGATCTCTTTACTTTCTTTGTCTAATACGATCATTTTGATTGAAGAACTGATGATGGATTTTTTAGATTCAAAACTATAAATGTCATCCTTTGTTTTTCCACGGTTAGAAGAGAGATATCCACTTGTATTTGATTTTCCATAGAACCCAAAATCATCGTGTGCTGAGTTAATGGGATAGCCCAGGTTTTGTGCTTCAAAATAGCCATCACCTCCAGGCACGGTATAAAATACATCCAGTCCACCTAATCCGGTTTTCCCGTCACTTGAATAAAACAACACTTCATCTTCAAACAAAGAAGGAAACATTTCTCTTCCTTCTGAATTCACGTGCTGTCCCAGATTTTCAGGTTTACTCCATTCGTTGTTGTTCAAATGACTTACCCAGATATCTGCCATTCCTAATGTACCCGGCATATCCGAAACAAAGTAGAGTGTTTTCCCATCACTGCTAACTGCAGGATGTCCACATGAATATTCATCACTGTTGAAAGGAAACTCAGACCAGTCAGTCCATTTTTCATTCTCCTTTTTTCTGATGAAAATTTTCAAGTTCACTTTATGTTCTTTGCTTTCCTTCATTTTTTTGTGAAAGAAATTATTACGGGTGATGAACTGCGTATTACCGTCTTTTGTGAAACAAAGCGGACCTTCGTGCACTTTTGTTTTTAATCCTTCTTTCAGGTGTTCCTCGTTCTTTACGTTGTTTCCGTCAATGTAGCCTTTGTAAACGTCGAGATAATAAGAATTATCCCATCCGTATTTTGATCCCTGAAAGGATGTATTACGTCTTGAAGAGAGAAAATACATTTCGTTATTCACCACATAAGGACAAAAATCACTTTCATCGGAATTGATGTCAAGTCGCTTAATAGTATAATTGCTTGAATCTTTCATCAACTCTTCCATGTTAAGCTTTTTGCTATTCAGGTTATCGCGTATCAACTTGTATTGATTGTCGTTGATCTTGGCAAACACTTCATTTGCTTTTGTATAGTGTGAGTTGTATTTCAATACCTGGTAGTAGTTGTAAAGATCATGATCTGTCATGCCGGAACTTGCATAAGCTTTTTCATAATACACCTGCGCTTTTTCGTAAGATCCTGCATTGAGATTGCATTCACCTGCTCTAACATGATATTTTAACTTAGGATGTTTGCCTTGAGAAAGTTCTTCGTAAATAGAAGATGCTGAAGCATATTCATAGTTGTCAAATTTTTTGTCGGCGATCTTTTCTTTAAACGACTGTGCATTTACGTTTATGGTGATGATCAGAACAATAAGGGATAAAAACTTCTTCATGGAACTTTGTAGTTATTAAAAATATCTTGGTGATTTTAATGCTTTGTGATGAGGGATAAGATCAAATCCAATGATCACCTCGTGCGTGCTTGGGCTGTAGCTGCTCATTTTAGAGATCGTATAATCATAAGCATAACCAATTCTTAATTGTTTGGTCACATTATAAACTACATTCGCACCACCTGCAGAACCATGCCTGTACATGATACCGAACCAGATCTTATCATTGAATAATACAGAGATATTTCCATCAACAGAGATAGGAGCGTTTTGTGTATACTTCACACAAAAACCTGGTTTAAGATCCCAAAGACTGTTCAGTTTCCAAACATATCCACCAATGAAATAATAATGCAGAACTTGTTTAGATGCAGCAAACAAAGCATCGGTGCTCAGTTGAGTCGGAATGATCTTAGGCGCAGTAATTCCCAAAAAATGCCTTTTTCCGTAATAGTAGATTCCAGCACCAACGTTGAAAGCATTTGTATTGAAATTGACGTTATTGCTTGAAAGCGGATCGGTTGCATCATTGATCTTCAGATTTGAAAAGTTATTTCGGATGAGATCAACGCCGCTTCTGAGTCCGAAGCACAGCCTGTCGTTCTTGCTGTTGAGTTTTATTCTATAAGCAAAGTCTGCAAAAATGGAATTTTTATCAGTCGGCCCTATTTTATCACTCACTACATTCAACCCAACGCCGATCGATTCTCTGACCAATGGTGTATGTGCAATAAAATTCGCAGTTTGTGGTGCTCCTGTCCATCCTGTCCATTGATTTCTGTAATCAACCACCATGCTTAATGCGTCCCTGCTTCCTGCATAGGCAGGATTCAGAACTGAACTATTGAACATGTAAAAGGAGTTTTGAATTTCCTGTTGAGCCATCAGGCAATTGCCCATTAAAGCGAAAGCTGCAATGGCAAGAAGGGTATTTAATTTCATTATCTTCATTTTATGAATTTACTTTTATCAGTACTGTAATTGAATGAATCCTCTATAAATAGTTTTTTGATCATCACCCAGATCTAGGATGTAATAATATGTGCCCGAAGGGAGTTTCCCTGATCCCGTTTTTCCTGCTTCATTTGGATTACCGTTCCAATCATTGTTATATGGTTCAGCCGAATAAACCGGGTTACCCCAGCGATTGAAAACGTGTAATGAATTTTTCGGATAAGCATCAAGTCCTTTTATATCAAAAACATCATTTTTTCCGTCTCCATTTGGAGTAAAGATCTCCGGAATAACTCCAAGTCCTTGCTTTACAACTATGATCAACGTATCAGAGCTCATACAAGAACCATTCATTGCATATAAGATCACAGTGTAAGTTCCGGCCGTAGTATATGTATTCAAAGGATTCGTCTGGTTGCTGGTATTCCCGTCTCCTAAATTCCAAGAATAGGTTGTGGCACCACCGCTAAGATTATTAAAGTTCACAGGTAAAGGTGCTGACCCAACAGTTACATCAGATGCTGCTAGAGCATTAACAGTGATCTGCGTTACGCTTACAGCTGCCGTTGTACTGCAACCGGTTAAAGGATTGGTAACTGTTACGGTGTAAGTGCCCGGGAGTGACACGGTAGGAATTGAGGTATTGCTTCCATTGTTAATACCATTCAAAGGTCCATTCCAGGAATAGATCACGTTGGTGTTAGAACTCAGAGCAGATAATGTAGTTGTAGACGGAGATGAACAAGGAAGATACCCTATTGCATTTGCTGTTAATGTTGGGGCCGAAGTATTATTTTGCACATTTATTGTTCCTGTTGTTGAACATCCTGAAGAAAGATCAGTAACAACTACTGTATAAACCCCTGCGACCGTTGTTGAGATACTTGAATTGGTAGAACCATTACTCCAGCTATAGGAAACTGCACCGGAAGAACTGGCCGTAAGATTAACAGTACTTGAACCGGGAAGACAAATAATCCCTAAGCTGGAACTGGAGCTTACAGATAAAGTTGGCGCAGTATTGTTGCCTGTTACTGGAATAATAATTGATGTTGTGCTGCAACCGGTCAGCGTATTGGTGACGATTAAGCTGTAATTTCCTGCAACATTCACTTGTACACTGCTGTTGTTAGGTGAACCAACAATGCCGGGACCTGACCATGTAAAAGTTAAATTAGAAGAAGGACTAAATGTTGGCGCAATTAAAACGAGACTGTTCGTACAGGAAAGGTTTTGTGCTGTTCCCGTTCCTGCAACCATTACAGGAGCATTTGTAGCTGTAGCAACTGTGATCACTACATTGGAAGAGCATCCATTGGTTGAGGTGATAACTGCAGTGTAAGTGCCTGATAAAGTAAATGTAGCAGTTGACGTATTGGTTGGGCCTGCTATTCCAAGAGAAGGAGACCAGGTGTAGGAAGAGATAGGGATCGTAGAAGTGATCGTCACACTAACTGAAGGAGCACCAAAACATGTAATGCTGGGAGAACTGTTGCTCAGTGAAAAAGTAGGGGCATTTATGTCTGGAATCACAGTATAAGATAAGGATGTGGTGCAGCCGGTAACGGGATGTGTGCTGATGAGAAAATAATTTGTTGCAGTTGTCACCGCAACCGTTTGTCCGTTCACTCCTCCTATAAACCCTCCTCCGCTCGAAGTCCATGTATAGGTACTTCCCCCCGGATTTGCAGTGCCAGATAACGCAGTACTTGGTGAAGCACAAATAAGTGAAGCAGTTTGACTAAGTGCAGAAAGAGTAGGTGTTGTAAAATTTGTAT
>DAORJH010000185.1:0-5576 GCA_035438925.1 Bacteroidia bacterium
AAGATCACTAATTTCAATGCAGGAAAAAAACTTGCCGATAATCTGAACAATCTACTGCAGAACAAACTGAATGTGATCGTGTACAATTTTGTGGACATGCTCAGTCACGCGCGTACCGAAATGGAAGTGATTCGTGAATTAGCAGAGAATGAACCTGCTTATAGAAGCATTACCTACAGTTGGTTTGAGCATTCTCCCCTTCTCGATATCATCCGTCAGTTAGCGGATAAAAAGATCAAAGTAGTCATCACAACAGATCATGGAACCGTTCACGTAAAAGAACCAACAAAAATCCTGGGCGATAAGAACGTGAATACAAACCTGCGTTACAAACAAGGAAAAGCATTGGATTATAATCCCAAAGAAGTTTTTGAGATAAAAAATCCGGCTGATGCTTTTCTTCCTAAACTTCATCCCAGTTCAAGATTTGTGTTCGCCAAAGAAGATCGCTTTTTTGCTTATCCAAACAATTTCAATCACTATGTGAACTATTATAAAAATACATTTCAGCATGGTGGGGTAAGTTTGGAGGAGATCATCATTCCCTATATAACTCTTACTGCCAAATAAGTGAATAAAATTGTTCTGAATACGGAATTAAAGGAAAATGAATTGCCGATCACTGCGGCAAAACTGCTACATACTTTCCCACACGATCGTATCTTTTTGTTTGATGGAGAAATGGGTTCTGGAAAAACCACCTTCATCAAAGCACTCTGTCACACCATAGGCTGTAATGATAACTTGAGCAGTCCTACTTTTTCACTGGTCAATGAATACACCCATCCTAAAGGAAAGATCTATCATTTCGATCTATACAGGATCAAGGATGTGAAAGAACTTCTGGATATTGGAATAGATGAGTATCTGGATTCAGGACAATATTGCTTTATAGAATGGCCTGAAAAGATCATGACATTAATCAGTGCCCCTGCCCTACAGATACGTTTGACTGTCACAGATAATATTCATTATCTTCGTGCCGAGGAGATCTGAAAAGATCACTAAGCCGTAAAATATGAAACGAATTTTTATTTCTGCTTTTTTATTAGGACATTTTTTCTCATTAATGTCATCCAATGATTCCTTGAAAGTTGGAAAGAAAAAGCAGATCTATGCATCCTGGGGTTATACCAGGGCATGGTACACGCCAAGTGACATCCATTTTCAGGACCTTTCCAATAATTATCACCCGGCAACCGGAAAGAATAATTATTACGACTTTACAATTTATGACGCTAAGGCAAATGATCGCCCTGATTTTAACGCCATACCGGATATTGTCAATCTTACCATTCCGCAATTTGTGATCCGTTTAGGTTATTATTTCAATGAGAATACAGGAATTGAATTGAATTACGATCACACGAAGTATGTTGTGAATGGATATCAGACAGCACATATAAAAGGACAGATCGATGGAGTTTACATGGATAAGGATACCATTCTCGATTCTCAGAAATTCTTAGCCTTTGAACATACCGATGGAGCGAATTTCTGGATGATCAACTTTTTAAAGAAAGTGAAGATCTACGAAGGTGGAAAGAATTTCAAACTCTGTTATGTTGCCAAGCCGGGAGCAGGAATTGTTTTTCCTAGAACAGATGTAACGCTTTTTGGAGAAAACCTGAACAATGACTGGAAAGTGGCTGGTTTCATTGCAGGATTTGAGAATGGATTGAGAGTGGAATTCTTAAAACACGGAGTATTTGAATTTGTAACAAAAGGCACTTATGCGAATTACCTCAACGCTTTTATACTCGGCGCAGGAAACGGTAAAGCCAGTCATCATTTTTTCTGTGGTCAATTTACAGCAAGTATTGGTCTGATGTTCGGAAAAAACTAAAATAAAATCAATAAAAAAGCCCCTGAGTTATAACTGAGGGGCTTTTGCTTTTATAATAAATTTCTATTTCTGTTTGACGATCTTAATGATGGTGGATTCGTTCTTGTCGTAAACTTTCAGATAATAGATTCCATTTGACATTTTACTGATATTCACGTTCAACTTTTCATTCTCAAGAACAGAAGTGTACACTTCTTTTCCGGTGATATCATAGATCGAAATATTCTTACTGCCATTTTTCTTCAAGGCGATAGTGAATTCTCCACTGTTCGGATTCGGATACACAGCCAATTCTTCTGTCTCAATATCTGATCCATCAACACCTGTACAGAGTGAAACTACCAATTGGAAAGTTGTTGTATTCATACAACCGGTTAGTGTATTTGTTCCGGTTACAGTATAATTTGCAGTTGTTGTTGGTGAAACAATGATGCTGGTGGTTAAAGCGCCGGTATTCCAGCTGTACGTATTGGCTCCTGTTGCGTTCAGGTTACAAGTCTCACCCTTACAAATTGTAGGAGAACAAGCTGCGACCACAATATTTGGTTTAGGATTTACATTAAGGATCTTCACAGCAGGAGGTCCCTGACATCCCAAAGGTGAAATTCCATAAACACTGTAAGAGGTCATTGTTGTTGGAGAAACAACAATACTTTGAGTTGGCATTCCATTACTCCAAGAATAAGAGTTCGCACCGAATACACTTAGAGTTACAGTTTGTCCGATACACATTGAATTTGGTCCAGAGACAGTTACAGTAGGAACCGGATTCACAGTAACAGCATGAGTAGCAAAACCTGTACAACCGGCAGCGGTTGCGCCGATCACAGTATAAGTGATATTACCGGTAGGGGTTGCAGAAATTGTCGGTGTCAGATCACCTGTACTCCAGGTATAAGTAACTGCACCGTTTCCTGTTAGTGTGAAAGGAGTTCCTGCACAGGCAGTATTACTTCCTACAATTGTAACTGTAGGATTGGGATTTACAGTAACCGTGATCATTGCTGTTCCGGTACAACCGGCAGATAAACCAATTACACTATAGGATGTTGTAGTGGCCGGTGTATACGATTGTGCCGGCACATTGCTTCCATTGTTCCAGGTATAACTCACCGCACCCCCGGCAATCAAATTCACCCCTTGCCCTGCACATATTTGATTAGTTCCGGAGATCGACACAGAAGGACTTGGGTTAACAGTAACCATTACCGTATTAGAAGTAGCGCTTAATCCACTTGGCGTACAAGTGATAATACAACGATAGAACAAAGTTGAGTTCATTACACCTGAATAAGTAGATGACGTAGCTCCCACAATATTCGTATAAGGACCTGCACCCACAGGGGCACTTTGCCATTGGAAAACGAAACCTGCCTGATTATACAAAGTTGTTAATCCAAGTGTACCGGTAGCACCTGCACATAAACTCAAAGGAGTAGCGGTTGAGCTTGAAGCTGGTGGTGTTCCTGAACAAGGTGGAAGATCATATTTAAAAGCAAGTTGAGATCCAGCTGATTTACCACCACATGGGCAGCAACCACTGGTATAAATTCGATAAATGGCATTAGAAGGACAAACCCAACTAGTAAGATTAGAACCCAGACCACAAAAATCATCATTCCATACCAATGCCGCAGGAGCATTAGATGCAATTGTCAGATATGGATCTCCAACATAACTTCCACCACCTGCGCAGTAAGTAAAGTAATAAGTTGCGCCAGCAATTCCATTGAAAGAAAAATACGAAGGACTGCCACCCGGTACGGGTGTTGTTTGGTATACTGTTGTTACGTTAATGGTTGCATCCATAACACCAGTGATACACTGACTTTTTAAATTAAAAACGGAAAGTAAAACGATCGATAAACTTAAGAGTATTTTTTTTGCCATATGAGAAGTGATTGATCGTTTAAATTTAGTGAAAATATGATGATCTTTTTGACATATTACCATTCAAATGAGTAAAACTTATGCCTGTATTAGCGAATAACCTTTTATAATTATCTAAAATATTTAGGCAAGGTCTGTTTTATTGTAAAACTTGCTGGCTAACAAGCGATTCGGTTTTCAAAGCTTTCTATTCTCCTTGTTCTGCAACAAGGGTACAAATTTGAAGCTGCCCAAGGTCTTGCGATCGAATTTAGACTCGTCCGTTTTTTTCAACCAAACCATCTCCTGAGATTCTCCTTCCCCAATTGGAATAAGCATGATTCCGCCAACTTTCAACTGAGCAAGCAATTCATTTGGGATATAGGGTGCACCTGCGGTGACGATTATTTTGTCAAAAGGAGAGAATTGAGGCAATCCTTTGTACCCGTCACCATAGATCAGTTTAGCACTTTTGTATCCTATGTAAGGCAGAAAAAGTTTTGTTTTATCAAAGAGGGATTTTTGTCTTTCTATACTGTAGACCTTCGCTTTCATTTCAACCAAAACCGCAGTTTGATAACCACATCCTGTCCCTATCTCAAGTACTTTCTCACCAGGCTGAACATCGAGTTGCTGTGTTTGAAATGCAACTGTGTAAGGATGTGAAATTGTTTGTCCGGCTCCGATAGGCAATGCTTTATCACTATACGCATGATCCAGCAAAGCAGGCCTTGCGGTAGTTTGATCGAAAAATAAATGACGTGGTATCTTCTCAATTGCACCCAACACTTTCTCATCGCTGATCCCCTTGGCACGCAACTGCTCTACCAGGCGCTTTCTCTTACCCATGAACAAATACTCATCTTCCTTCGAAACCTGATAGAACATAATTTAATTTTCACAAAGCTATTAAGTTCTAAACATAAGATGTTTGATATTTAAGGCTAATTGCTAACATGTTTTTTTTAAGAAAAAATTAGCTTTGTGAACAATGAATAAGATCGCGCTTGTTGGATTGGGTTATCTCGGAAAAATTCATCTCAGAATTTTAAGTGAAGGCACAGGCTGGGAATTGACCGGCGTGTATGATATTGATGCGAAGTTATGTCGTGAACTTGCACTTCAGTATCAGGTAAAAGCTTTCTCTTCATTGGAAGAGTTATTGGAGAATTGCGACGCAGTGGATATTGTGACTCCCAGTAACACCCATTTTGAAATAGCGGAAAAATGTATCACCGCCGGTAAGCACGTTTTCATTGAGAAACCGGTCACCTCCCTTATTGAAGATGCAAAAAGACTCAGGCAATTGGCATCAGAAGCCGGTGTGATCATTCAGGTAGGTCATGTAGAAAGATTCAATCCGGCATTTATTGCTGCTAAAGAGTTTTTAGTGGACCCGAAATACATTGAGATCCATCGTCTGGCTCAGTATAACAACAGAGGTACCGATGTGTCTGTGGTTCTTGATCTGATGCTGCACGACATCGATCTGCTGCTTAGCATTGTGAGTTCCAACGTGAAGAAGATCCATGCAATCGGTTCTCCCATCGTGAGCAATTCGGCCGATATGGTGAATGCCAGAATAGAGTTTGATAATGGCTGTGTTGCCAATATCACCACCAATAGAGTGTCACTCAAGAACATGCGCAAATTCAGGGTGTTCACCGGTAAGAAGATCATCAGCATCAACTTACTGGATAAGGTGACCCATCTGTTTTCAATCAAAAATGCAGTCGCAAATTCCGGAAACATGATCCTTGATCCCGGCAATGGCAAGACCAAAAAAGAGATCTTATTTGAACATCCTATCATTTTACCTTCCAACGCAATAAAAGAAGAACTTTCAGCGTTCTTTAAGAGT
>DAORJH010000186.1:0-5544 GCA_035438925.1 Bacteroidia bacterium
ATGTATGATATTTCTGAAGGTTGATCCCTGAAAGTATCTGAGCCATACGGGTAAAATTAAATAATAAAATAGGCTGAATATTTCTATCTTTAACCCAATATCAACAAAGCTTTTGTTTACAACAAAAAAAAGAGCGGTCGTTAGTGTCATTAACGATCTTGTGACTGACAGCAGAGTTCAAAAAACCTGCACAGTTCTTACCGAAGCCGGATATGAGGTTCTGGTGATAGGAAGAAAATTGCCTGATTCACTTCCAATCCCAGTATGGAATTACAAAGCTGTTCGATTGCATTTGCTTTTTAAAAAAGGCCCTCTGTTCTATTTCTTTTTTAATCTCCGGCTATTCTTCAAATTGCTTTTCACAAAAGCAGATCTTTTGTTCGCTAATGACCTGGATACCTTATGGCCCAACTACCAAGTTGCAAAATTGAAAGGAATAAAACTGATCTATGACAGCCACGAACTTTTTTGTGAAGTCCCGGAATTAACGAATTCACCCATGAAAAAGAAGATATGGGAAAGATTGGAAGGCAGCATTGTGCCGAAACTGCCTAATTGTATCACTGTCAACCAAAGTATTGCTGATATTTTTAAAACCAAGTACCGCGTTTCCTTTGAAGTGATTAGGAATATTCCGGAGAAGACAGAATTTTTACGCGTTGGAAGGGAAAAACTAGGTCTTCCATTGAACAAAAAAGTAATATTGCTACAAGGGGCTGGAATCAATATTGACAGAGGGGCTGAAGAACTAGTCAAGGCAATGGCAGAAGTAGAGGAAGCGATACTCTTGATGATCGGTGGAGGTGATGTGTGGAAAAAACTGGAAATGCTGATCAAAGAAATGCATTTGGAGAATAAAGTAAGACTCATCAAAAAACTGCCTAAAAAGGAATTGCTTCAGTATACAGTTGAAGCTGATCTTGGAATTAGCATCGACAAGAACAGCAATTTGAATTATTACAACAGTCTCCCAAATAAGATCTTCGATTATTTACAGGCCGGTGTTCCGGTTCTCTGTAGTCCTTTGCCTGAATTAGAAAAAGTGATCAAACTGCATGATTCCGGATGGTTCATTGACTCCCACGACCCCAAAGACCTTGGGAAGAAAATAAAGAGCATCCTCAACTCAGAGGAATTGATCCGTAAAAGGGCAAATGCCCTTTTAACTTCAGAGGAATTGAGCTGGAGCAAGGAGAAAGAGAAATATTTATCTTTTATTAAAGCCATTCAGGGCTAAATTATTAATTTTAGACTATGGAATTTTCAGCACAGCAGATCGCAGAACTTCTTGGTGGAAGCGTTGAAGGGAATGCCGAGATCAAGGTGAACAACATGTCGAAGATAGAGGAGGGAGTACCGAACACCCTTTCTTTTCTCGCGAACCCAAAATATACCCAGTATATCTACACCACCGATGCAAGCATTGTACTGGTGAATAAAAGTTTTGTATTGGAAAGGCCGGTGAAAAAGACCTGCACGCTTATTCGTGTTGAAAATGCTTATGAATCCTTTGCGAAATTATTGCAGCTGTATCATCAGTTCAAAGGAAACAAGACAGGAATAGAACAGCCCAGTTTCATTCACCCTACTGCAAAGATCGGACAGGATTGTTATGTTGGAGCATTTGCTTATATAGGCGAGAATGTGAAAATCGGAAACAACGTAAAGCTTTATCCGAATGTTTTTATAGGAGATAATTGCAAGATCGACGATGATACAACCTTGTTTTCCGGAGTAAAAGTATATCATGAATGCTGGATCGGGAAACATTGCACCATCCATTCAAATACAGTGATTGGGAGTGATGGTTTTGGATTTGCGCCGAATACGGAAGGAGAAACCTTTGCCAAAGTGCCACAAATAGGAAATGTGATCATTGAAGATCATGTAGAGATCGGTTCGAATAGTTCTATTGATCGTGCTACAATGGGATCAACAGTTTTGCGTAAAGGTGTAAAACTTGATAACCTGGTTCAGATCGCACACAATGTAGAAGTGGGAGAAAATACGGTCATTGCTGGATTATCCGGTGTAGCAGGTTCTACCAAGGTTGGGAAGAATTGCATGATCGCAGCACAGGTTGGAATTGTGGGGCATATCAGAATTGCAGACGGAGTGAAGATCGCGGGTCAATCCGGTATCGCAAACAGTATTGAAAAAGAAGGAGAGATCGTTCAAGGCTCCCCTGCATTTTCTATTTCAGATTACCGGCGTAGCTATGTTCTCTTCAGGAGTCTTCCAAAACTGAATGACCGTTTGAATGATCTCATCCGAAATTCGAATCCAAAATGAAAGTAGACCTTCTTGCGATCGGGGTACACCCGGATGATATTGAACTTTCCTGCAGTGGAACCATTGCCAAACACATTGCAATGGGAAAAAAAGTTGGATTACTTGATCTTACGAAAGGTGAATTAGGAACCAGGGGCAATGCAGCATTAAGAACCGAAGAAGCCACAGCGGCAGCACAGATCCTCAAGACATCTTTCCGTACTCAATTGGACATGAAGGATGGATTCTTTTCAAATGATGAAAAGCATCAACGAATGATCATCGAACAGATCAGAGAATGCCGTCCGGAAATAGTTTTATGCAATGCGGTCAACGATCGACACCCGGATCATAGTCGTGCGGCTAAATTAGTAAGTGAAGCCTGCTTTTATTCCGGACTGATCAAGATTGAAACTTTTCATGACGGAAAAAAGCAAGAGGCATGGAGACCAAAAGCTATTTACCATTACATACAGGATCATTACATTCATCCAGATCTTGTGATTGATGTGACAGATTTCATGGAGATCAAACACAATTCCATCAAAGCTTACGCTTCTCAATTCTATGATCCGAATTCAAAAGAACCCTCCACTCCTATTTCTTCAAAGGAATTTCTGGAAACACTGAATGCTAAAATGGCAATTTGGGGAAGAAGTATTGGAGTGTCCTATGCCGAAGGATTTACTGTGGAGCGATACCCCGGGGTGAAAAGTCTTTTTGATCTGATCTGATATCAAAAAACAAAAATTAGCAGGCTGAGGTAAATTAAAATGACAAGCCAAAAGCCGGCTGCAATTCCAGGCGCCCAAACTCCTCTTCTTTTTGCTCCAATCGCTAAACTGAACAAGGCAAGGCCAACACCAAGTATCAATGCTGTCAATGCGATCGCAGCTCCTAGTCCACCCGGAATAAAAAATCCCAATATCATAACAGGTATTAAGAGAAAACTGATGATGGCTATCGTGTTCACTTGTGATATTGTCAACTTGTATTTTCCAGTGGCAGCAGGTTTTTTAGGATCCGTGAGACGATGTTGTTTTAATGGAGTTGTCTTTCTTTCTTTTTTATACTGCTTATGTAATGGAATGGCGTGTCCCTTCTCTTGTTCATTTATTTCCGGTATTGCTATATCATTTACAATTTTCGAAGGAATAAAATTGAAAGTTGTTTCTTGTTTATGCGTGAATGAAATTCCATGCTTGCTGAACTCCTGTTTTTTGTTCTTAGTTGAATGATGATGCCAAAGGGTAAAGCCTCCGGCTGTCAGATTTTTTTTGAGTGAACAGGAATTAAGGATCAAAGCGCATATAAAAAGTAAAACGCTTGAGGTAAAAATATTATTCCTCTTATTTCTCAAGGAAGGGAAGTATATGAGAACACACTTCGTTGATCGATTCGAGATTCAGTGTGTGTCCTGCGTTCTTAATGACAACGAATTCCGAATTCTTGATATTCACATGGACTTCTTTTGCCATGTGCAGAGGGATGAGTAGATCTTTTTCTCCGTGAATGATGAGAGTAGGGGTATTTATTTTTCTCAACTCTTCACGAAAATCTTTTCGCTCACCGGTTGCTTTCATCAGTTTTAAGATGGCCGAAGTATTTTCGTTCGCGCCTTTTCTGGCTTCTTTCATTACATCCAATGGAATAAGCGGATTATTAAAATAGTCCTCACTTAAAACATTAGGAAGCATCACATCAAGAAGTAGATTATATCCTCCTTGTTCCAGCGCTCTTGTCCAGCTTAAACCAATGGCTTCGAAATAAGGTGTTCTGTGAGCAAATGTTGAGATTAGAACGATCTTTTCGATCATAGAAGGATAACGAAGCGCGAAATGCTGTGCTACTAGACTGCCATAGGACAATCCTATAAAATGTGCTTTGTGAATTTGCTCTTTGTCGAGCACACATTTTACATCTTCTGCGTGTTGATCAAAGTCCCTCCATTCCGGATCCTTGTCACTTTGTCCCTGAAAGATAAGATCCAATAGAACAATACGGTATTTATCCTTGAAGTAAGGAACTACAAAGAACCAGGAGAATGTATTTTGAGTGAGCCCGTTAAGAAAGATAATAGTTTTGGAAGCAGAAACATTTCCCTGAACTTCATAATAGATATTCAATCCGTCTTTGGTCTTACAGATCATTTGTCGGATAAATTAAGGATATTTTACTTTTATTCACTGTTAATCTTGCATTCTTTCCTAGGTACATGGCAAAATTATCTTTGATATGTCCTGCCGGGAAACCGAAACAAACCGGATAATTATATTCTGACACAGCTTCGAGAATGATCTGTTCGGCATTTTTTCCAAACGGAATGGCATTGTCTTTCATATCGCTCATGCCACCTACGATCAAGCCTTTTAATCTTTTCAGTTTTCCACTTCTCTTTAATTGAAGCATCATTCGATCGATGTGATAAAGATATTCATCGAGGTCTTCGATAAAAAGGATCTTATTCTTCGTATATAGATCATTTTCTGTTCCACTTAAGGCATACAGCAAGGAAAGATTTCCACCTACCAATTCTCCTTCACAGGTCCCTGTTCGATTCAAAATATTTGGCTTAATAGGATAACTAAAATTCTCACCGAACAATGCATTTTTTAGAGAAGCCGTTGCTGCTTTGCTTTTCTCAAAGTTGATCGGCATGGTGGCATGTAAGCTAACCATACCAATATTATTCAACTCTGAGTGCAAAGCAGTAACATCACTGTATCCAATCACCCATTTAGGATTTCTTCTCAAGTCTTTCAGTCGCACTTTGTCCATGATGCGTATTGTTCCATATCCACCTCTTGCAACAAGAATGGCTTTAGCTTTTGGATGATCGATCGCCCATTGCAGATCGGCAGCTCGTTGCTGATCGGTTCCTGCAAATTGATGGCGGGCCTTGTAAATATTCGGACCCAGTTCTACTTTCAATCCCCATTTTTTGAGTTCGCTGATGGCAGGATTCAGTTCTTCTTCTGAGATCTTTCTTGCCGTGGCAATTAAAAGGATGGTATCGCCTTTTGCAAGATAAGCCGGCACTCTTATCTTATCGTCTTTTTGCCCCATTTTTTCTGCTTTTAGAAACAGATGTTTTTGTTTTTTTTCCTGCAGTTTTTTTCAACTGTTGTAGATTTTGAAGATTCTGCTTATATCTTTTATTCTCAGGTTCACCGGCAACCCTTACATGAAACCACAATTCTCCGCTCTTCATGCGGTAGATCTGCATTTCGGAAACTTTGTATTTAGCTGCGATCTGCTTGAAAGTTAGTTTTC
>DAORJH010000187.1:0-5508 GCA_035438925.1 Bacteroidia bacterium
TGTCAACAATTAACAATCAATGCTTTTTATATTATATTTTTATTTAATTTAAAAATTATAAAATAAAAGAAAGGGTTTTTGAAAAAATCGAAATTAAATTTCTTTATTATTTGAATAAATGTGATATTTGCATTGAATTTTTTAACGAAATATTAACTTGACACAGATGTTGATTTTGATTGTAGCGGCGGTTATGTATTTGGTAATGCTATCGAATGCTTTTTCGTCAATGCTAAGGTCATATCCTCGCGCAATAAGCGAAGTAAGATCGACAGGAAAGCCAAAAGTATCATAGAGCTCAAACACTACTTTCCCATCGATCACTTTTTTGCCACTAGAATTGGTGTCAATACAAACCTGGTCAATTCTTCTCAATCCATTATCCAGTGTTTTGTAAAAAGACTGCTCTTCTTCTTTGATCACTTTTTCGATCAAAATTTTCTGCGAGATCAATTCAGGAAAGGCTTCTCCTAATTGGTGTGCAAGCACAGGAACAAGACGGTACATGAATGGTTCCTTTAAATTCAGTGATTGATAACCATATCTGATCGCTCTTCTTAAAATTCTTCTGATCACATATCCGGCACCGGTATTGCCTGGTAATTGTCCATCGGCAATACTGAAGGATATCGTACGGATATGATCTGCAATCACGCGCATGGCAATGTTAATGATACGATGATTCTTGTGATGCTCTTCGTCTTTGGTGTCATAACGGTTACCACTTAATTCTTCGATCTTGTTGATCAAAGGCATGAACACATCTGTATCGTAATTACTTTGTTTGTTTTGTAACACGCGAACCAATCTCTCAAATCCCATCCCTGTATCCACATGTTGTTTTGGTAATTTGATAAGTGAGCCGTCAGCTTTTCTTTCAAACTCCATGAATACATTGTTCCAGATCTCGATCACCTGTGGATTGTCTTTATTCACCAAGGAAGCCCCGCTTACTTTTTTTCTTTCTTCGTCACTTCTTCCGTCATAATGTATTTCAGAGCAGGGACCACAGGGACCCATATCACCCATTTCCCAGAAGTTGTCTTTTTTATTTCCGTTTAAAATTCGATCCGTACTAATAAACTGTTTCCACATATCGTAAGCTTCCTGATCGAAGGTCAGTCCTTCTTCTTCACTTCCTTCAAATACGGTGACATACAAACGTTCTTTGTCGATCTTATATACATCTGTGAGTAATTCCCAAGCCCAGGCAATGGCTTCTTTCTTAAAATAGTCTCCAAAGCTCCAGTTACCCAGCATTTCAAACATGGTGTGATGATAGGTGTCCACACCTACTTCTTCCAGATCATTGTGTTTACCGCTAACACGTAAGCATTTTTGTGTATCTGCGATACGAGGATATTTTATCGGGGCATTTCCTAAGAAGATATCTTTAAAAGGAGCCATACCACTGTTGTTGAACATAAGGGTAGGGTCGCCTTTCACCACCATGGGTGCGGATGGAACAATATGATGTCCTTTACTTCTGAAAAAATCTAAAAATGTCTGTCTTACCTGATTCGCGTTCATAGTCACAAAAATGAAGGACGAAGATACAAAAATATTGAGATCAGGAAGGCGATTTTGAAGGGAACTAAGTGCCCTTTTTTACTCTGTAAATCCGAACTGTGTCACTCTTACGCCAATGAAGATAATATCGTCATCTTAAGGTTCCTTACACTCACTCGGGATTGTGATGTCTAAGCATTCTTGTAGCACGCTAAACGCGTACTCCAATAATGCAGACATCATCAACCTGTTCGAGATCTCCTTTCCATTCCATGAACTTCGTTCTTAGGATCTCTCTTTGTCTTTCCATTGATTCTGTATTGATCTGTATAAGCAGATTGGCCAGTGTTTTGTATTTGAATTTCTTTCCTTTTGGTCCCCCGAATTGATCGGCATAACCATCCGTAAAGACATAGATGCAATCACCTTTTTGTAATTGAAATTCCTGATCTGTGAATCTCTTTTTCTCATATTCATCCGAAGCAGTGATGGCCTGTTTGGTAGGAGCCAATTCTATCAGCTCAAATTTTCGGATGATCCAGCAGGGATTGTTCGCCCCTGCAAAATGGAGAATATTGGTCGTAAGATCCACCAGACAAAAGGCGATGTCCATACCATCTTTAATGCTTTGCCCTTTCTCGCTCGACTTTAAATTTTTCGGAAGTTCGGCGTTCAGGAAATTCAATGCTTCGGCCGGCGTATTGATATTCGGGTCATGAGCTGTTTGATTCAGCAAGGAACTATTCAACATGCTCATGAAGGCACCCGGAACACCATGTCCTGTACAATCTGCCGCAGCAAATGCAAGTCTGTCTTTTCGTTTTAACTTTTGAGTGGAGTGTAATATCCAGTAGAAATCTCCGCTCACAATATCTTTTGGCTGATAGAGTATGAAACTATCGGGATAAACTTCATGCAATATTTCCAGAGGGGTCAAAATGGCTTTCTGTATCCTTTGCGCATAAAGAATGCTGTCCTTGATATCCTTATGGGCTTCTTCTACTTTTAACTTCTCAATATTCAACTCTTCTGTCCGTTCAGCCACCTTTTTCTCAAGTATCACTTTCTCTTTTACGTGTTTTTTCTCTCTGTATTTTATGTATCCATAGAAAGAAGAAATAATTATTATTACGCAAAGTGCATAGAACCATTTTGTTTTCCAGAAGGGTGGTGTGATCGTAATTTGTAGAGTTAAGGGTGTTTCATTCCAGATTCCGTTACTATTGCAGCCTTTTATTTTCAGGAGATAAGAGCCGTGATCAAGATTCGTGAAAGTGATGCTGTGCTGATCCTTGATGTCGACCCAGTCCTCATTGAATCCTTCCAGTTTGTATTTGAATAAATGTTCTTCTGGATTGGCAAAATCGAGGGCTGCAAAAGAGAGGGAGAAGAAATTGTTCTTGTAGCTGAGAGTGATGCTGTTCGTGTACGCAATATGCTGAGGAAGATCAAAATTTTTGTTTTCTACCGTGAGTTCGGTGAAGTGAAGAGCTGGGGGCTCCTTTTGATTGGCAAGTTCTGCAGGCAGAAAATAATTGAAGCCTTTTATGCCCCCAAAAAGTAAATGGCCGTCCTTCATTTTGCAATAGGAATGTGGAAAGAATTCTCTTCCCTGCAATCCGTCTGCCGGATGAAATTCAGTAACAGTATTTTTTACCGGATCAAAACGCAATAATTCATCTGTTCCCGACAGCCATAAATTATTTTCATCATCTTCAATGATACCAATGATCAGAATTTTAAGTAAGGGATTCTTAAGTGTGAAGTTCTCCGTTTGTCCGGTTTTTCTGTTGAATTTTATCAGGCCATCACTGGTTGCAAGCAAAAGCATTCCGTTCTTGTCAAATGCCATAGCAGAGATGACAAGTCCTAATTTTGTTTTGGGATCGATGGGTGAATAGATCTTTTGAATGGATCTTGTGTTTACATTCAATCGCAGCAATCCCTGAGCTTCTGTTGCGATCAGAATATTTCCTTCTTCATCTTTTAAAAGTTGTGTGATCTTTGCCTGACCGGATTTTCTTTCTTCTGCTGTCAAATGATTTACTTTATAAAATTTGTCTTTTTTTCTATCGAAATGATAAAGACCGTAGAAGGAAAGGGAGAGCCAAAGATCATTGTTATCATCGACCACAATTTTCAAGGGCGTATCTCCACCAATCGAATTGCTGTCATTCGTAGGGAAATATCTTTTGTATTTATTTTGAATTGGATCAAATCTATAAAGGCCACCACCGTTCGTTGCGATCCAGTAAAGTCCTGTTCGATCTAAGGCAATATCATTGATAATGGAATTTTCTCCAAGAGATTCACCTCTTTTATCAACAGGAAAAGTCTTGAATTTCTTGGTTTTCGGATTGAATTCAGTAATTGATGAGGCTGTGCCCAATAAAATTTTTTCTTCACTTTCATAAAAGATCTTAGACACGATATTGTTGTTCAGGCTACCTTCATTGTTCGATTCGTGCTTAAAATATCCAAAAAGCAATGAGCGCGTGTCGAAATAATTCACTCCATTCCTCCAGGTGCCTGCCCACAATACACCGGTTCTGTCTTCAAGCAGACTCATTACTGTGTTATCTCCCAGCGATTCCGGATCATCCGGATCGTTTTTGAAAATTAAATTTTCTCCTGTTTTTTTATCGAAACGAATGATACCACTTTCAGCAGTTGCAAACCAGATCTTTCCTGATTTATCTTCGTAAATATCAAAGACAAGACCAATTTTACTTGCATTTCTGATAAGAGCTGCTGTATCACCGGGGTGCAGTATACTTCCTGTTTTTGTATCGAGTATGTTGATTCCGGCATTCCAGAGACTGATCCACAATAAGCCATCTCTGTCCAGCATTAGATCTTTTATGCCGGCATAGGACAAATGTTTATTGTCGTTGCCAACCGTGTATTCTGTTTTTTCTCCGGTTATTATGTTTAAATGACTGATTCCTTTTCCGTAATGTGCTATCCAAAGTGAACCATCTTTATCTTTTACGATCGACTTAATGTTATCAGACATCAAACTCTTCGGATCGTTTTCAGAATGCCTATAGTGCTTGAATGAATTGGTCTTCCTGTTAAAAATATCAAGTCCCTTTGAAGTTGCAAGTGCCAGTTCATCATCGTTCAGCTCAACAATTGATTTTACTGTTTCAGAAAGAATTGAATTCGCATTCAACGAGTCGTATTTGTAGTAGGTGAATTCATTTGTTCTAAGGTCAAGACAATTCATTCCTCCCTTGTAAAATCCTATCCAGAGTTTATCATTTTTATCGGCAAGCAAGCAAGAAACATTACTGGAAGAAATTCCGGATGTATCGGAAACATTTGTGTAATTGATCAACTTGTAGCCATCGTATTTGCTTATGCCCCCGGTTGATCCAAGCCAGATGAAGCCATTCTTATCCTGGGCAATGGCATTGATGCTGATGCTTTGAAGTCCTTCTTCATTTGTTATTCGCTTGAAGCGCGTAAACTGTGCCGGACCCTTGAAATGGAAAATCAACAAAACAAGAATAAATAAACAGTTGACTTTCTTTATTTTCATCATATCAAATATTGCAAAAACTATTCATATATGCAATAGAAATCTTTACAGGAAGATTATCCATAAGGGAGACGAACTTGTTATTTTATACTTATATTTGATAGTAAATCTTTTTTATGAGAGTCTTTATTTTGATCCTTGTTTCCGGTTTTTTAAATGCGCAGGTCAATTCTTTTTCATTGAATGTGAATGGAACGCCGCCAGTAGGTTTTACCACGGCATTGAATATTGCAGCAGAGAAATGGAGTCAGTATCTGCAGGTCTCTGTTCCTGTAAAAGTGAATGTGTTCACTGTTAATTCAGGACTGCTTCCCTTCTCTGCAATTACGGTTGCGAATGGCAGAAAAGATTTTACGAATGCCCCGGTTACCAATACGCTTTATACAACGGCTCTTGCTAATCAGTTGGCAGGTACAGAAACGAATCCCGGTGAGTTTGATATGGATATTTATTTT
>DAORJH010000188.1:0-5465 GCA_035438925.1 Bacteroidia bacterium
CAGCTTTCGATTAGGTGCAAATAAGAAAGCTCGAGAAAGATGTTCTTGCCACTTACAACCTGTTTCCATTCCTCTTCAGGAACACTCTGCGCTTTCTCAAAAAGTGTAAAGGAACAGTCCTTATCCAATTTACGGAAAGGTTCAAATCTTTTCTTTGAAGAGACCGGTTTGCAGAATAAGAACATCATTTAAAAGTAACATTTAAAAGGACAGGCCCCTCAAAAATAAATACTAAAAAACCTTAAAGCGTGCATTTCAGCTTAAGGCTATTTTGAGTATATTTAAATCTTCATTATGAGCATCTATAAGAATAATAATAGTCCTGCGATTGATCAAGTAGGAATAGAAGAAAGGGTTGCCCGTTTCAATACAAGAAGCATTAAAAAGAACAGCAAACTTCAAGGACTGAAACTTGCACTGAACATGATCGATCTGACAACACTTGAAGGAAAAGATACGGAAGGAAAAGTTAGACAAATGTGCTTAAAAGCACTGCATTTATGTGATCATATTCCAGATCTGCCTACCGTGGCAGCCGTTTGTGTTTACCCGACTCATGTAAGAACAGCAAAAAGTGTTTTAAAGAATTCAAAAGTGAAAGTTGCTTCTGTTGCAACTGCTTTCCCAAGTGGAAACTCAACCTCTGAAATAAAAATTGCTGATACAAAATTTGCTGTTGAAGAAGGGGCGGACGAGGTAGATATGGTGATCAGTCGAGGAGAATTTTTAAGTGGGCATTACAATTTTGTTTTTGATGAGATCGCAGCAATCAAAGAAGCTTGTGGAAAAGCCAGACTAAAGGTAATCTTAGAAACAGGAGAATTAAGTACATTGGATAATGTGAGAAAGGCAAGTGACATTGCTATTCAGGCCGGAGCTGATTTCATCAAAACATCAACCGGAAAAATACAACCTGCTGCAACAATGCCTGTCACTTTAGTGATGCTGGAAGCGATCAAAGATCATTATCTGAAAACAGGACAAATGGTTGGCATGAAACCTGCCGGTGGAATTTCAACAGCCAAAGGAGCTTTACAATATTTAGTGATGCTCTATGAAACATTAGGACCTAAATGGATGAGTAATGAGTGGTTTCGATTTGGTGCCAGTTCATTGGCCAATGACATCTTATTACAATTGGGTAAGGAACAAAAAGGAGTATATTATAGTAAAGATTATATATCGATTGATTGATTTGCTATTCGTAAATCGTCATTCGTAAATCGTAAATAAATCAACAATGAGTAATACAACATTCAACTGGGAATATGCTCCGGCACCGGAAGCAAAGGATCATGCCAAAATAAAAAAGCAATATGATCTTTTTATCAATGGACAATGGGTAAAACCATCCGGAAAGAAGTACTTTGATACCATCAACCCTGCCAACGAAGAAAAGCTGAGTGAGGTAGCCGAAGCAAACGAAAAGGATGTGAATCTGGCTGTGAACTCTGCTCGCAATGCTTACAACAAAGTGTGGAAGAAAATGCCAGCGGCAGAACGTGCTAAATATATTTTCAGAATAGCTCGCATGATCCAGGAACGCTCTCGCGAATTAGCCGTTATAGAAAGTATGGACGGAGGTAAACCCATTCGTGAAAGCCGTGATTTTGATATTCCTCTTGCAGCAAATCATTTTTTCTATTATGCCGGATGGGCAGATAAACTAGAATATGCGTTCCCGGGAAAAAAACCAAACAGTTTGGGTGTAGCAGCACAAATTGTTCCCTGGAATTTTCCTTTGCTAATGGCTGCTTGGAAAATAGCACCTGCACTCGCAACAGGAAATACTGTAGTTCTGAAGCCTGCGGAAACTACTTCGCTTACCGCTCTTAAACTGGCCGAGATCATTCAGGAAAGTGGATTACCTGAAGGTGTGGTGAATATAATTACCGGCTTTTGTAATACAGGAGCAGCCATGGTGAATCATCCGGATGTAAATAAAATTGCTTTTACAGGCAGCACGGATGTTGGAAAAATAATTCAAAAAGCTGTTGCCGGAAGTAATAAAAAAGTAACACTTGAATTAGGCGGAAAAGCGGCCAACATTGTTTTCGATGATGCGCCTATCAATCAGGCAGTAGAAGGGATTGTCAATGGTATTTTCTTTAATCAGGGGCATGTTTGCTGTGCAGGCTCACGTTTGTTTGTGCAAGAAAATGTGGCGGAAGAAGTGATCTCCAAGCTGAAGTCCAGAATGGAAACACTGATCGTTGGTGATCCTTTGGATAAGAATACCGACATAGGTGCCATTAACAGCAAAGAGCAGTTAGAAAAAATAAAAAGTTATTTATCGATAGGACAAGAAGAGGGACTGGAGCTTTATCAATCATCTTGTTTAATTCCCGGTAAAGGTTATTTCTGCAAACCAAGTTTATTCATAGGCGCAGCACAAAGCAATCGCGTAGTACAGGAAGAGATCTTTGGTCCGGTATTAACGATACAAACATTCCGTACCATTGAAGAAGTGATCGAAAAAGCAAATAATATTCCGTATGGATTAAGTGCAGGTGTCTGGACCGACAAAGGCTCTAAGATCTTCAATCTCACTTCTCAATTAAGAGCAGGTGTGGTATGGGCAAACACCTATAATAAATTCGATCCTACGTCTCCGTTCGGAGGTTATAAGGAAAGTGGATTTGGAAGAGAAGGTGGTTTACACGGACTTGCGCCGTACTTGAGTTTTTAAACGGCGAAACGTTTAATGCAAATTTTGCAAAGATTCAATCCGGCAAAACCTACAAACATCATTGGGCTCACGATCATTGTGGTTGTGTGGGTCAATTTCAACATGGTGCGATGGCAGAAAAAAGATGTGATCGATCATGATGTTGCGTTTTATTATAGCTATTTACCTTCCGTCTTCTACCATCACGACATATCTCAGCAATTTCTGAATCGGCCGGAGAACAATCATCTTATTGCTCTGTTTGAGTATCCACCCAAAGCACCCAATGGAAATTATGTTTTTAAATCCACCATGGGGATGAGCATAACTTATTTACCATTTTTCATAGCAGCACACTATTATGCGAAAATCGTCGGCGAACCACTTGATGGCTATTCTGAACCTTTTCAATTCGCCATTCAATTCTCTTCGCTTTTCTATTTTGTGATGGGTTTGTTTTTCTTGATTCGTTTGTTGCGATCGTATTTTCCTGACTCTATTATTAGTCTCAGTTTGTCGATCCTTGTCTTTGGGACGAATGCTCTTTACTATCTGATTTTTGGAGCGGGTATGTCCCATGCAGTGGATTTCTCCCTTGTTTCTAGCTTTCTTTATTACAGTATTCAATGGCACAAACAAGGTTCATTAAAAAACAGTTTATTCATTGGAATAATTGGTGGACTATTGACATTGATAAGACCGATCAATATTTTGATCTTTCTTTTTTTCCTGCTGTATGATATTAAAAACGTAAGTGATTTTAAATCAAAAATTAAATTGTTTCTTAATTCTAAACTCTCTATTGCTCTCATTCTTCTATTTGCTTTTCTTATGGTATTACCACAATTGATGTATTGGAAATACCAAACCGGGTCTTACTTCTTTAATTCCTATGTAGGCGAACACTTCTTTTTTAACAGACCACAGATCATCAATGGACTTTTCAGTTTCAGAAAAGGCTGGCTAATCTATACCCCGATCATGATGTTTGCATTGATTGGGTTCTATCATTTAAAAAAATTGCATCGCGAATATTTCTATGCAACTGTTTTCCTTTTTCTGATTTACATCTATGTTGCTTTTTCCTGGTGGTGCTGGTGGTATGGTGGTTCTTATGGACAAAGATCTTTGATCGATATTTATCCGATTTTAGCACTTCCACTCGCTTCCTTTCTGTTTTCAATTCAACAAAGTGACGTTATAAAGAAAAAAATAATTCATTCCATCATTACTTTACTGATCGTATTAAACCTTCATCAAACCTTTCAGGCTCATTGGAACAACATACATTACGATAGCATGACAAGGGATGCCTATTTCGACACCTTCTTTCGCTTTTCAAAGAATCCGGAAGCAGAAAAGTACCTGAAACACCCGGATGTTGAGAAAGCAAAAGCAGGACTGGATGAATATTAACGATGATTAATACACCAATTGTTATTTTCTGCATTGGAAAAATCAGAAGAATACCAATGTTAAATGATCTCAAAAGTGATAGAACATTGCTTTGAATTTCTATTTTTGAATAAATAAATCCAATATGGAAAATAATCTGGAAAGACGAGGATTTCTTGCAAGAATGTCAATGATCCTCACATCTGCACTGGCAGCACCTTTCACAGGTGTTGCAAGATCTTATCACGAATCAATAGAAAAAACAAATATGAGCAGCAATCCGATCATTAAGATAAAAGAAATGGGTTTTCAGTGGGAAACGCAGGATCCTTTTCTGTTTTGTGTACATCACGAAGATAAATTCCCTAAAGGAAATGATGTGATGGGTCCGGATGCCTCTTATTTGAGTGGAAGACACATGGGTGATGATTTCATTATCAAATCCGGATTCAGAATGTATCATGGCAAAACTGTTCCCGGTTTTCCCGGACATCCACACAGAGGTTTTGAAACGATCACGGTTGTACGAGAAGGTATCGTCGATCATGCCGACAGTATGGGAGCCGCAGGACGATATGGCAACGGAGATGTACAGTGGATGACTGCAGGAAAAGGAGTTCAGCATTCAGAAATGTTTCCGCTCATTCACGCTGATAAAGAAAATCCAATGGAACTTTTTCAGATTTGGTTGAATCTGCCGAAAAGAAATAAGATGGTTGAGCCACATTTTAAAATGATGTGGAAGGAAAGCATTCCGGTTGTAGAACAAACAGATAAGAACGGACATAAAAGCAAAATTGAAGTCATAGCCGGAAGTTTGCAAGGCAAAAAAGCTTCCACTCCTCCACCTGATTCCTGGGCAAATGATGTAAATAATGAAGTTGCTGTGTGGAATATTAAAATGGAAAAAGGTGCGTCTTGTGCCATCCCAAAAGCTTCTCCGGGAGTGAATCGCACCTTGTACTTTTACGAGGGGGATCAACTTCTGATTAATGGTGAAAAGATCACCAAATATCATTGCGTAGAGCTTAAACCTGATCACGATCTAGTGTTGACGGGTGGAGAAAAAGAAAGCAGCATCCTTATTTTACAAGGCAAACCTGTTGGAGAACCCGTGATTCAATACGGTCCCTTTGTGATGAATACCAAAGAGGAGATCAATCAGGCATTTGAAGATTATCACAAGACTCAATTTGGTGGTTGGCCTTGGCCAAAATACGATCAGGTGCACGATAGAAACAAAAAACGTTTCGCCAAACATGCAGATGGCAAGGAAGAAACAAAAGACAGCTGATCACTCTAAATCTTTTTCCTTCTTTTTTCCTTTTTTATGTGCCAGAAGATTGTATTCAATTCCTAGCATCAAAGAAGACACCAGGGATCCTGAATCCATCACTTTCTT
>DAORJH010000189.1:0-5459 GCA_035438925.1 Bacteroidia bacterium
AAGCTTGAATTCATTTTAATGCAGTTAATGGCTGGCATCGGTACTTTATTTGCTGTTTCAGAAATGCGCAAGCGTCAACAACTCTTTGCTTCGGGAATTGTGATCTTATTGATCTACTGTGTCGTATTCTTTTCCTATCAGGTATTCACAGGAAATAAACTTACAGCTTTCAAATTAAGCGCCTACATACCTTTCGTCATCAGTTCTTTTATGGTATTACTGGCCTTTCCATTGATCTATATCACAGAAAAACTCTTCGGTTTTATGTCCGATTTTAAACTACTGGAACTTGGAGACTTGAATCAACCCCTACTAAGAAGACTTTCGCAAGAAGTACCCGGCACCTTTCAACACAGCTTGCAGGTAGCGAATCTGGCGGAAGAAGTGATCTTTTACATTGGAGGCAACACCTTGTTGGTACGAACAGGAGCCATGTACCATGATATCGGCAAACTTTACAACCCGAAATATTTCACGGAAAATCAATCGGGTGGTTACAGTCCACATATGGAAATGCAGCCTCAGGAAAGTGCAAGGATCATTATTGATCATGTTATAAAAGGAATTGAGCTGGCCAAGAAAGATAATTTACCGGAACAGGTCATCGACTTTATTCGAACGCATCATGGAACAACCACAACCGGTTATTTCTGGAGTATTTATAAGAAAGAGAAGACCGTCACTGAAAAAGATGAGCAGGAATTTCGCTATCCCGGGCCTATTCCCTTTAGCAAGGAAACAGCTGTCTTAATGCTTGCCGATGCGGTAGAGGCTTCTTCCAGAAGCCTGAAGCATTATGACGCTCTTTCTATAAGTGATTTAGTGGATCAGATCATAGATTATAAGATCTCACAAAATCAGCTTATTAATTCGGATATCACCTTTAAAGATATAACCATGATCAAGAAGATCTTCAAGAAAAGACTCATGAATATCTATCATGTGAGGATTGAATACCCTGCCTAAAAGGCATTTTTATATGTGGTCCTAAAAAGTTATATTTGTCTATTCAACTATGCGTCAACTAACCATCTTGATCCTTGCTGTATTGGCACTTTCATCCTGTAAAGTATTTAAGTCCAATCTTATGCTAAAAACACCCCGCGATTTCAATTACGATCGACTGATAGATTCGGTGGGAAATCAGGATTATAAACTATCCCCGAACGATGCCGTGATCTACCGAGTGTTTACGAATGATGGTTTCAAATTGATCGACCTTGCCAGTACATCAAATAATTTCAGGAACGATGTGGAGGTAATTGTTGAAAGTGATGGGCAGGTAAAAATGCCTTTGATTGGAAGGATCCCGGTAGAGGGTTTATCGATTATTGAAGCAGAGAAACTCATGGAAGAAAAATACGCCGAATTCTACGTAAAACCCTATGTCTCTTTAAAAGTTACGAATAAACGTGTCATTGTTTTTCCGGGTAATACCGGCTTGGCAAAAGTTGTGACCCTAACCAATAACAATACAACTCTAATAGAAGCACTTGCTATAGCAGGAGGAATACCAGAGGATGGTAAGGCCTATAAGGCCAAGCTAATCAGAAAGAATCCAAATCCTGCAAATAAACCTCTTGTTTATCTGGTCGATCTCTCAAGGATTGAAAACATAAAGATGGCCAACGCCAAAGCACAGGCCGGTGATGTCATTTATGTGGAGCCAAGATACCGACCATTGCGTACACTTACAAATGAGCTTTCACCTATCATAACTTTGATCACTATCATCTTAGTAGTCTATCAGTTCACATTGTTCAGGTAAAATGTATAATCCACAGGTTTCGAACAATAACAATCAGTTAAAAGACATTACCGAAAGGCTAAACAGCAATTTCGATATTGGCACACTGGTCTTTCTTTCGCATAAAAGCAGGTGGTGGATCGTGTTCTTTTTTGTTGTTTCCTTGTCGCTTGGTTACCTCTATCTTCGTTACAGTGATATTGTTTATGAATCAAGAGCAGTGATCCAGATCGCGGATGCGAACAAGGATAATTTTCTGAAGCTGGATAATTTTGAAGCAGGAACCAATGTATTGGCGGAAGCAGTTGAACAGATCAAATCAAAGGTTTTCCTGAAAAAATATGTTGTTGACAGACTGGATATCTGCGTAAATTATTTCAGTCAGGGAACTTTTAAAAGTAATGATCTTTACGATCAGACTCCCTATAAATTAAAAGTGAATGTAAAAAAACCTTTCATCCTTGATCAAAAGATCTACGTGACCATCAGTAATGATTTGAAGGGGGGAACTTTAAAGATCGGAAGCAGAATTGAAAAATTCGAATTCAACAAATGGCTTAAGTTGGATGTTTTTGACATTAACTTTTATGTTAACCCCAAAATGACAATTGAGGACATAAAATCGACCATTGCAGAAAACGAAATACTTTTCTTTACAATATCAGACATAGATGCTGTAACTTCTCAACTAGCGGGAAAGATCGAAGTGAAGATCACAAACGAATTTGCAAAAACACTGATGATACGCGTAAAAGATCTCAATATGGTAAAGACCACTGATATCGTGAATGCGGTGATTGAAGAATTTCTGAACTACGATGTTATGCGCAAAAGTGAGAGTTCAAGAAAAATACTCGATTTCATTGAAGGACAACTTTCAACCGTTTACAATGACCTTAAAACAACAGAAAGCGATCTTCAGAAATTCAGAAAAGAAAAGAATTTTAATGACAAGGACATTATATTGACTTCTGAACTTCAACGTTATGCCAGCATTGAAGATCAACTGATGCAAGTGGAAATGGAAGAAAAGATCATTGATGAGATCCAGAATACCATTAACATGAAGAAAGGAATTGATATTTATGAACTTCTTTCTCTTGTCTCCGGAACAGAATACGAAGCATTGATCAAAGAGATATCTCAATCTATTCAAAAGCTCCTGATTGATAAAGAAAATTTACTTTACAGTGTAACTCCAAGTTCCAAACAGATCGAACAAATCAATTACCAGATCGAGAATCAGCGTAAACTTTTATTGGAAAGTCTGAGTTCCGTAAAAATGAAGTACAGGAACAAATACCGTAACCTTCTCGCTAAATCTTCCGACTACAAGAATAAGTTCAACCAGAATCCGGAAGATGAAGTGGAATTTTCAAGATTAAGCAGATTATATAGTATCAGTGAGAAATACTACACAATGCTTCTTGAAAAGAAAACAGAATTCTCTATCTCTAAGGCAAGCGCCGTTAGTAAAAATGTGATCCTGGAGAAAGCGCAGGGTTCCGGCGCTAAAGTTTCTCCAAGCACAAAAAATGCCATACTCGTTTCCCTTCTGGCAGCTCTCTTGCTTTCTTCCGGACTTATTTTTATTCGTTATTTGTTTCATGACAAGATCTACACACTTGGCGATATCACCAAGTATTCCAGCGGAAACGTTGCTTTATTGGGTATCATTCCAAAGTACCCGAATAATATCCCAGTATCTCAGTTGATTGTTGACAAGAACCCAAAGGCATTGATCAGCGAGGCGTTCAGAACGATACGGACAAATCTAGGATTCATCAACAATACCGAAGGATCAAAGATCATTTCAATCACATCGACCATAAGTGGTGAAGGAAAGACCTTCGTTGCGATCAATATCGCAGGTATTCTTGCTTTCACGGGCAAGAAAGTCGTGATCATTGACCTTGACATGAGAAAACCAAAGATCCATAAAGGATTTGGGGTGACCAACAATATTGGAATGAGTACCATCCTAACAGGAACTACTGAAATCGAAGAGTGTTTCAATAACAGTCCGATGGAAAATCTTCGTTTCATTACCGCGGGCCCTTCACCTCCAAACCCGTCAGAATTGATCATGAGCAAAAAGCTGGATGAAGTTATTGAACATCTAAAAACATTGTTTGACTACATTGTTATTGACAATGCACCTATAGGGTTAGTTACAGACGGAATTGCGACCATCATGCGTGCTGATTACCCTATTTACGTTTTCAGGGCGGCTTACTCTAAAAAAATGTTTACTCAGATCCTGGATAAACTAAAGAATGAAAGTAAGATCGAGAATCTGAGTGTAGTATTGAATGATGTTGATATCAGTCGTAAGATCTATAGCTATAACTACGGATATGGTTATGGCTATGGTTACGGAGGTGGTTATGGAGGTGGTTATTATACCGACGAGAAAGACTTCAATCGAAAAGAAAAAATCAAAAAGAAAACCTGATAAGATGGAAATTATTCAAACCGGCATAAAAGACCTTATCATTATAAAACCCCGTGTGTTTGAAGACGAGAGAGGTTATTTCTTTGAGAGTTATAACAAGAATGTCTTTCATCAAAACGGACTCACAATGGAATTTGTTCAGGACAATCAGTCTCTTTCTCAAAAGGGAGTACTAAGAGGACTTCACTTTCAGGATCCACCACACGCGCAGGGAAAATTAGTGCGAGTGATCAATGGAGCCGTTCTGGATGTTGCAGTTGATATCAGAAAAGATTCTCCTACTTACGGTAAATCATACACAATAGAACTGACAGAGAAGAACAAAACCATGTTCTATGTTCCACCCGGATTTGCTCACGGCTTTCTTACTTTAGAGAATAACACAGTTTTTTCTTATAAATGCACTCAGGTGTATCACAAAGCAGCAGAAGGCTGCATTTTATGGAATGATAAGGATCTGAACATTGATTGGGGAATCAAAGATCCTGTGATGTCAGAAAAAGACCTGCAGGGAGAAAAATTCAGCTCGTTTAAAAGTAAATTCTGATAGTTCTTCATGAATTTCAATTATCCATTCATACTTACTTCATTCTTTTTTCTGTGCTTTATATTTTCCCTAATTATCAATTATATCCTCCTGAAATTCGTTCAGACGCTTGGAATAAGAGGTAAAGAAGCGGAACAAGTAAGATGGAACCCAAAAGTTAAACCAGCCTTAGGTGGAATTTCGTTTTACGTGATCTTTCTTTTTTCATTCATTGTCACCATTCTTATTTCTCAAAAAACAGACTCCTTTACATGGAGAGTTTCCGGCATACTCATTGCTTCCACTCTGGCATTTTTGATGGGTCTTGCTGATGATGCGTTTAATACTCAACCTCTTTTAAAATTCCTAACACAGGTGATCTGTGCATTTGTTTTGATAGGTTCCGGGCATTCCATAGAAATTTTTCAAAATCAATTTCTGAATTATATGCTTACAGTTCTTTGGGTGGTAGGGATCATGAATTCCATCAACATGCTGGATAACATGGACGGAATTACTACCATTGTTTCGATCTGTATCTGTCTTTTCATGATCACCCTGAATATTTCCTTACTAAAGACGAATTCTTATATAAGCATCCTGAATATTGGTGTGGCAGGCGGACTTTGTGGTTTTTTGATTTACAATTTTCACCCTTCTAAAATGTTTATGGGTGATACCGGTTCTCAGTTTTTAGGGGTGTTTATGGGTTCGGTAGCTATTCATTTTTG
>DAORJH010000190.1:0-5440 GCA_035438925.1 Bacteroidia bacterium
ATGGGTAACAGTGTAGGTTCCGGGTAAACTGAAACTTACAGGACCATAGTTGGGTGTGTTGCCAATCGGAGGGGCGCCTAAACCAGGACTGAATGAATAGGAATGAACACCTGCTCCGTTAGCTGCAGTGAACACATATGAATTTCCAATAAAACATTGCGTTGCTGAGTTTACACTAAATGCAACATTCGGTGCCAACGGAACATTTATGATTGCCTGAACGGAAGCTGTACAACCAGCCGTGGTCGTGACGACCTGTGTGACGGTGTACGTACCCTGCACCGGGAAAGTAACAACGTTGGTTAAATTGGTTGTGGTGAAACCCGGGACGACCCCAGGACCACTGAACGAAAACGTTTGAACCGAAGGAGCAGGAGAACCTGTATTTGTAAAAGTAAAAACATTGCATTGATTACTGCTAACGATACCTGCTGTTGGATTCGGGGCAAAGATTAGCGTAACAAGTTTAATTATAGGAGCACATGAGCCCGGAGGATTCATTTGTAAGGTGTAGACACCACCTACGCTCGTTACAATTGTTTGATTAGGATTATTTGTAATACCAGAACCTGGAGGGCCGTTCCACTGATAAGGCTGTAAACCCGGAGGTGCTGTCATTGTGGCCGTATTCGCGCCACATGCAGCAACGGTAGAAGCCTGTGTTCCTGCAGGGAAAGTAATTCCATTCACAATAAGATTCATTGGCGTACACAATGCATCAAAGTAAACATATCCCCAATGTGCCCAACCAGAACAATCTCCTACTGTCACTTCAATTGTTACGCAAGATCCGATATATGCAGTAAGATCCAAGGATCTAACTTGCCATAAACATTTATAGATGTTGCCGGTATTTGTAAATCCGGGTGCCGGACTAATACAAGAAGGACCAGGAGACACTACACTAATTTGAGGACATGCTAATAATTGATTCTGGCAATTCTTCACGTAGATATTCAAAAATGGTTGCTGACAACATGAATGTGCTGAATTGAAAGCGGCCGCATAAGCGAATTGGAAGAGTGCATTATTAGGTGTTACAGGAAAAGTTTGAGCTATTCGAGTGACTAGTCCCCCATTCGCAACATTGTTATTCAACTGCGCAACTCTTGTCCCACCCAGTGGAGAATTAGGAAGCGTGTTGCCGGGGAAATTCGCATCTGCCCAAGGTGTTGTTCTGATAAAAGCTTCCGCGCTTCCGGGAGTTGGGCATGTATTGTATGCACAACTATTATTATTCACACCACTGCTGATCGTCCAGCCACTGAAATTATTCAATTCAAAATCTTCGTTGACACATGGAGCGGCATTAATAATATTATTCCCACCTACTTTCTTACCACCATAATTCGTGTTATCTGTAATGATGTTTGAGCCGATGGCTGTTTCCATCAAACGATATTTAGATTTAATGAATTCTCGTTTGCTACGATACATGTAAACATGAAACTCGTCTCCAATAAAACCATCCGATAAAGCAGCTGCTCTATGGAAGGATTCATCAAATCCATTTAAGGAATCAGAGGACATAATGCTTAGGTTCTTCATCAAGCTTAGACCATTAACAACATTGATCTCTTGTGCCTGCGATGATAGCTTCATTCCAAAAAGAATAAAGAATAGCATGAATTGCGTCGAAGTCTTAATATTCACGAATAAAGGTTTTGTGTTTGGAATAAATTTAATATGAAATTCTAACTGGGCAAATATTTTCACTCATTCAAAAGGGGGGTTTGCCAAAAATGGAAAATTTGTTATGAACAACCAATGGTGTTTTGTTAATTGAGTGTTAGCTAAAACGAAGTAGCAATCGATGGTGCAAGTGGAAGGGGTTCGATCAGAACTTATAATCCTTGTAGTTTCTGGTGAATTCTACGTCTTCAAATACCGGATTCACCTGAAGGAAGTGATAATTGTATTCTTCATACAATCCTTTATCGTCCATTACTTTTATACTTATTGGAAGATGATAGAATTTATCAATGTAGATCGTAACAGATTTACCATACCAGGTTGGAATCTTGATCACCTGACCTTTTTTGAGGATGTCAAAATAATCGTTGAACCTCGGATTCTGTTCTAAGATCATGTATTCACTTATGTAATGTTTACGCGCAATGCTGGTAATGCTTTCATTGTCGCCCACTGTATAATTGACATAAGCAAACTCCTTGTTCTCAATATTCACTTTATAGCAAAGTCTGTTATTCACTCGTTCCTCTCCACCTAAAATGAACACATCATTGAATTTATCTCCCATTCTGCTCATGGTATTTTCAATGATGTTTCCAAAATAATCATAACCCATTTCATTCAAGGTGTGGTGCTGATCCTGTCGCATTAAACTTCCCATGGGATCGAGATTCAAATTCACGAAGGGAAAAGAATTTGGCTTGACCAAGGCCTTTCCTTTGTTTGTACCCTGAACCCACAATACTTCAATTCCTTTAATATACAGGTATATTTTTCTTGGCACACGGGAAAACTTAACTGCACTTTCATAAAAATTATACCCCTTCTTCCCTCTTTCAGTGATCTTTAAATGATATTTGAGGCCTTTTACCTCCTTAATGGACTTGATCGTCTTGGTCATGATCTCACTACAACTCAATTCAGCTTTATGCTGAGGAATTGCCCTCAAAACGAGCAAGATAAGCAAAGCGAGAAAAAAATTCCTTTTGAAAAGGTACATAAGTTCACAAAAATACCATAATAGAGTAAATAGCCGAAATTATTTACAGGACTTTTAATAGTATTTAAATAAAAAGACGGGATTTGCCTTCAGGATTTATTATATTTGATAGGTAAACTTATATTTGCAGGCCCAAATTGAACGTACAAAAACATATTATTTCAGGTATAAGTGAACTACTTTATCAGCACAATTTTCTGGTGATTCCGGGTATTGGTGGATTTGTGCTAAAATCAGATTCATCTCATTTTTCTGCCAATGGCGGAATGCTCTATCCTCCTTCTAAAACAATCGGATTTAATGTACAACTGAAGCAGGATGATGGACTCCTATTGCTATGGCTTAAGGAAAAATTAAAATGCAGTCCAACGGAAGCAAGCGGTCATCTCGCAAATTTTACTGAGTACTGCCATTCTATTCTTCAGAATAAGGGGCGCTTAAGTATTGAAGGGATTGGATTCTTCTATACCAACTTCGAGAATAAGATCTGTTTTGAACCTCAACAACATGTGAATTTTCTGAAATCAGGTTTTGGATTAAGTCCACTTAGTATAAAAGAGCTTCCTTTGGAAGAGACCAAAAAAGAGATTCATACAGAAGACAGGATCATTCCCATTGAAGATAGAACAGATCGAAACGACAGAAGAAGCATCAATAAATACAGAAAGATCGCATTCTCATCTGTCTTAGCTGCCCTCTTCTTTTCCGGTCTTTTGATCTTTGTTTCAAATACTAAAATGAGTGGGAAATTGAAGGCTGCATTCGGTGGATCCGAACTTAAAAGCACCTATGCTCCTATTTCATACGAAAGCATGAAGTTAACTCCACTCACAGAGGAAAGAAACGATTATACTGCAGATGTGAACGGAATCGCCGTAATTGAATTAGAAGAACACAAAACGGTTGCAGTAAAAACATTTGAGGTGGTAGAGATCGTCAGTCCAAAGAATACAAATGAGAGTACATTGAATAAGAGAGGTGATTTTGAAGTTGTATTAGGATGCTTCAGTATTAAAGCGAATGCCATGAAGCTGATCTCGCAATTAAAATCAAAAAATATTACTTCGTTTGTTTCGGGAAAAAATGAAAAAGGACTTTATGTAGTGAGTGGCGGTGGATTCAAAACAAAAGAATTGGCTTCAGAACAGTTGAGCATTCTTCATAGCACTTGCCCAAAGGCATGGATCCGGAAAGTAAATTAATTCTTTGTTCTTTCCGTTTTACCTGCTTCCTTACTTTCCAATTGCTTCTTGTAGATCCTGATCGTTACAAGCAGTACTCCGGCAAAGACGATCAATCCGAATATACCCCACAAAAGACCTGAAGTTGATTTTACAACAACGAGAAATACGATCGCGACAAGCAATATTGTTGCCAGTTCATTGAACAATCGCAATTTGAATGATGAGAATTTGAAAATTCCGGATGATTGCTGATTATAGATTCGTTGACATTGTACATGATAAAGAAATAATAATCCCACTGCTATCAACTTTAACCACATCCAGGGTAGCGTCAATAAGGCCATATTTTTAAAAAGCATCCAGGAGCCAAACACAAGGCTTCCTGCCATACCGGGCCAACCAATAATGTACCAAAGTCTGCGCTGCATGATCTGTAATTGATCAGTCAGGATCTTTTTTTCGGGCTCTTCTTTTTTTTGAGCTTCGGCCGTATAAATGAACAGCCGAACAATGTAAAACAAGGCGGCAAACCAAGTGACGATAAAAACAATATGAATGGCTTTTAAATAAGCGTATTCCATTACTAATTTTTAGATTTTTGCATGTTCGTTACAAATTCATCAAAAAGATAACGTGAGTCAAATGGTCCTGGATTTGCCTCAGGATGATATTGAACGGAGAAAGCATTTTTATTCTTGATGCGAATTCCCTCAATGGTCTTGTCATTCAGATTCACGTGGGTAATTTCAATATTCTTATTCTTTTCAATGTCCTCAGCATTCACTGTGAATCCGTGATTCTGGGAAGTCACTTCACTCTTATCACTTATTATATTCTTCACAGGATGGTTGATCCCACGATGCCCTGTGTGCATTTTGTATGTACTGATTCCCTGAGATTCTGCAAGTAACTGATGACCCAGACAAATTCCAAACAACGGTTTACCACTATCGACCAGATCTTTCACCAATTGAATTTCTTCCTTCATTGCACCCGGATCTCCGGGACCATTACTCAGCATGATACCGTCAGGTTTAAAATCCATGATCTCCTTCAATGAGCTCTTCATCGGGAATACTTTCAAATAACAACCTCTCTCTGCAAGGGAACGCAGTATGTTTGTCTTCACTCCAAAATCAATGACTGCAACTTTGTGTATTGACTTTTCATCACCAAAATTAAAAGCAGTTTTACAAGTTACTTTGCTAGATAATTCCAATCCTGCCATTGAAGGCACTTTTGCCAATTGTGCTTTTAACTTCTCTATATTATTCACTTCTGTTGAAATGATACAGTTCATTGCTCCCTTATCCCTGATGTATCGAACAACAGCTCTTGTATCTACGTCGCTGATAGCTACAATATTGTTTTCTTCAAAGTAAGTCTGTAGACTTTTTTGTGCACGTGGTCTTGAAAATCCATTATTGAATTTCTTACATACCAGGCCTGAGATCTTCACGCTATCACTTTCCACCTCATCATTCTCTATTCCGTAATTTCCAATGTGTGCATTTGTGGTGACGATCACCTGACCAAAATAAGAAGGATCAGTAAAAATCTCCTG
>DAORJH010000191.1:0-5401 GCA_035438925.1 Bacteroidia bacterium
GCTGATAATGGTCCGGGACCAATGCCTTCAGGATTTCAAAACAAACTGATTCGCTATCCGCACACGAATTTGTCTTATAAAAGATTCATGAATGCATTTCTTCCTCAATACCGGGCAGAATGGATCTTTGATGAACCCAGTGGAAATATCAGCAAAGGAAAATTGGATATTGTTGGAAAAGGAATGTTGTTCAAGAAAATCTGAATCATCTACTTTTTATTCCTTGGATGAAAGCTTAATATGTTATCCCGAAGAAATTGCCTGTCAATGTGGGTGTAAATCTCAGTCGTGATAATACTTGAATGTCCAAGCATTTCCTGCACAGCTCTCAGGTCTGCACCTCCTTCTACCAAATGACTTGCAAATGAATGGCGAAAAGTATGAGGACTCAATGGTTTTTTCAGACCCGCTTTCTCAGCTAAACTTTTAATGATAAGAAAGACCATGACTCTGCTAAGCTTACTTCCCTTGTTGTTCAGGTAAACAATATCCTCATTTCCTTTTTTAATAAGTAAATGAGAACGAACTTGCTCAATATAATTTTGCATTAATTTCTTTGCTCTTTTTCCAATAGGAACCAATCTTTCTTTGTTTCCCTTCCCTTTCACTTTTATGAAATCCTCTGCTAAATGAAGCTCGCTTATTTTCAGATCGGTGAGCTCACTCACCCTCAAACCACAACTATAGAGTGTCTCCAGCATACTTAAATTACGCTCTCCACCCGGCTTGCTTCTGTCGATCTGCTTAAAAAGAAGATCAATTTCTTCCACCGATAAAAACACAGGAAGTTTTCGTCTTGTCTTGGGTTTCTCCAGAAGTCCGGCAGGTGAATCTTTTATCTCATTTTCAAGAACAAGGTATTTGTAAAAGGTCTTTATTCCCGAAACGATCCTTGCTTGAGTTGTATCCGAAAAACCAAGCTCCGCGATCCATTCGATGAATTTTGATAGTTGACGGAAATTAAATTCTAATGGCGATTGATGCGAAAAGAAATCGCGCGAAAATACTTCCAGCTTCTTCACATCATCTTCATACGCTTCAATTGAATTTTTTGAAAGTGACCTTTCTAATTGCAGAAATCTTTTAAAACCGGAATAATAAGGAGTCCAGTTCGACATTCTTTACTTTTTGGGTGCCTGCAAAGAACTTTCTGTGAAGACAATCAGGGTCTCTTTGTTTTTCATGAAGATGAGCTGATTTCCCCGTATTGTGAATGCATTTACCTTAGGGAGGTTTTCCTTAATATCTTCCTCGATTCCCAGCAAGTGATCAGGACAAGGCTCCTTTGCAGGGGTTATGGTGGTAAATTTGATCGTTTGATCTTTGATGACGAATTTCAACTGTATGAAATTACAAGACGTGAAGCAAGAAGCAGTACCCTGTTTCATATCGAAGACAATGTGACCTTTTTCATTCACCATTGCATTTTTTTTACCCCCTATATAAATAGATGTCAGATAATAAGTAGTTTTATCTTTGATCGGGTACTTTTGACCAAACACAAGCTGTTGTGCGCCAAAAAGGATTAGTATTAAAATAACTCGTAATTTCACTGTATGAATATAACAATAATTAATGGACCAAATTTAAACCTTTTGGGAAAAAGAGAAAGGTCTATTTATGGAACCATGGGTTTTGATGAGTATATGAAAATCCTGAAAAAGAAGTATAAAACAGTGAAATTCACTTATTTTCAGAGTAATATTGAAGGAGAACTTATCAATAAGATACAGGAATGTGCCAAAGGCGTGGATGGTGTCATCTTAAATGCCGCTGGCTATACTCACACTTCGGTTGCAATTGCGGATGCGATCGCAGCGATCAAAACTCCAGTAATTGAAGTTCATATCAGCAATATTTTTTCGAGAGAAGATCATCGACATGTTTCTCATTTGGGAAAAAATTGCAAAGGGAGTATTTCCGGATTCGGATTAAGGTCCTATGAGCTGGCATTCCAGTATTTTCTTGAAAAATAGAGAAATTCAGTTCAATATATCCAGATCTCCTAGTCCTTCTCTTACCACTTCGATCACGCCACCACTGCAATTGATAATTGTGGAAGGATGAATATTTCCAAAACCACCGTCGATCACAAGATCCACTTGCTCTTCATACTGCCTGTGTATTATTTCCGGATCCGAGAAATACTCAAGGATGTCATCTGTATTGTCATGTAGACTTGTAGATATAAGTGGATTGCCTAGGGAGCTGACTATAGCTTTACAGATCGCATTTGCAGGAACGCGAATACCAATTGTTTTTTTAGAGAGTTTGAAGATCTTAGGCACTTTATTTCCGGCTTCAAGAATAAAGGTGTATGGACCGGGCAATGCCCTTTTCATTATTCTGAAAACCGAATTGGAAATGGGATTTGTGAATTCACTTAGATGACTGAGATCGCTACAGATCAGTGAGAAGTTTGCCTTCTCTGGTTTAATTCCTTTCAATGCACAGATCTTTTCAAAAGCCTTTGAATTTGTGGAATCTCCACCCAAAGCGTACACCGTGTCTGTCGGGTAAATAATAATTCCTCCGTCCTTCAGACAGTTTACGATCTGCTCGATCGTCTTTGAATTGACATTCTCATCATTCAGTCTCAATAGCACATTGGCAAGTTACAATATTGTAAAGCAATAATGCCAATAATTGTCAAAATTTACCTAAATTGTCTTTTATCTCGTAACCTTTTTTAATATTTGTATTATATCGTCAAGAACAAGCGCATGCTAAAAAAAATACTTTACTGTTTCCTATTTCTGGTAAGTGTTGTCGGCGTTGCGCAAAACCTACATTTTTCGGGTAATTTAAGAGACACAGCCTCAAAACAAGGCCTTCCGAATGCACTCATGATGACTATCAAATTCAAGGATAGCAGTCTGGTTAATTTCAGCAGAACAGATAAAGAAGGTTACTTTAAAAAAATGACAGCTCCCCGTGACACCTATATTGTTATTATTTCCCATCCTAATTTCAACGATAAAACCTATTTACTTGTTCCGGAAGGAAAAGACAGTGTTTACAATTTCAAGAATGTGATTCTGCCTCCAAAATCAATTGAACTGAATGAAATAGAGATTCTGGCTTACAAGGATAAAATGTTCTACAAAGGTGACACATTACAATTCACTGCCGATTCATTTAAAGTGAGACCAAACGCCAACGTGGAGGATCTCTTAAGAAAATTACCTGGGGTGAAAGTAGACGCAGCAGGAAAGATCACAGTACAGGGAAAGCAGGTGGATCAGGTTTTAGTTGACGGAGATGAATTTTTTGGCACAGACCCCACTGTGGCGACTCGAAACTTGAATGCCAAAACGGTTGAAGCCGTTCAGGTATTTGACAAGAAAAAAGATAATACAGAAGGAGAAGGAAATGCAGACGAGACGATGAAAGTGATGAATCTGAAATTGAAAGAGGATGCCAAAAAAGGATACTTCGGTAAAATATCAGGTGCCAGTGATTTTCAGAAATTTCATGAGAATGACCTTTTGATGAACCGATTTAAAAAAGACCTCAAAGTCTCTGTATTTGGATTATTCACAACCACACCAAAACAAGCCTTTGACTGGAGTGACGCGTATAAATACGGCATCAATGATAATGGAAATGTGAATTTCGATCCGGACAATAATTCCTGGACCAGTTATGGTGATGATAAATCCGGAATTCCACAAACATTTAAAACCGGATTTTACTTTAACAATAAAATAGGAAAGAATACAAAGATCAATACAGACTATTCGTTCAAGAATACGCAATTGGTCACCGGATCAGAAGTAAACACACAATACTTTCTCGATGATACCTCTTATATAAACAAGCAGATCGTGCAGAATTCCACTATCAATCAAAACCACAATTTCAACTTTAAAATAGTTACCAAACTCGACTCACTCACTGAACTTAGCCTTCGTCCGAAAGGAAGCGTAGGAATGGTAGAATCTTCCAATTCTCAAATCGATGAGTTCATTTCTGAAGAAGGAGTTACAACAAGAAGAACATCGATTACGAATAACGGAAAGACCGACAAAACCGAAGCCGACCTACTTATCAAGTTGAACAGATCCTTTAAAAAGAAAGATCGCCTCCTTTCCTTTATGTACAATCCAACTTATTTCGATCAGGTTGGAAAAAACACGCTGAATACAGACTTTAACTATTTTCAAGCACAATTACCCGATACAAGTATAGCTCAGAAAAGGGAATCCTTGAATCACAAGCAAGGACAAAGTGCTTCTGTTACCTATACTGAGCCATGGACAAAAAAAATAAAAACCGAACTCAGTTACGGCTTCAATCATGCCCTCAATTTCAGTACGAGAAAAACACTGGACTTCGGAGGGAAAGCGTATGATGTGCTTAATACTACTCAGTCAAACGACTTCCGAAATACGAGGATCACCCAACGTGGTGGCGCCAAGATCGCCTATGAAGTAAAGAAGTACAAATTCTCTGTTGGAGCTAATTTTAAAAACATCTTTCAGGAAAACGTGAACGTTAGCAATAATCAGATCTTGAACAGAACCTTCACCGGAATATTGCCTCAGGCAAGTATGCAATTTAGGTTCACTCAAAATTCCAATTTGTGGATGAATTATTATTCGGACCTGCAGACACCTGAATTAAGCCAGTTACAACCGGTAGTTGACAACAGTGATCCGAATCGTATTTACATTGGCAATCCGGATCTAAAACCATCATTTGATAACAATGTCAATTTAAATTACTACTTCTATAAAGGAATCAGCGGCATCAATTTCAATGTAGGCGTTTACGGCTCTCAGACATTCAATGAGTTTGGCGATAAAACAAAATACGATTCACTGGGTCGCGCTGTGTCTTCACCGACGAATATAAATGGAAACTATCACGCTAACTTATGGCTAGGAGGTGGTTTTCCTATATTAAAAAGATGGATGGAAATTGACTATCGCCTGAATTCCAACATAAGTAGAAATCTTTCGTTCGTAAATGATAAATTAAATACAACCGAGTCGTATGGTTTTGGTCCGGAATTAACACTCTCCAAAGAACTAGAATGGATGGAGATCGGCATCAACGGTGATTATAATTACAATGAGACCAGACAAACCATCAGCATCAATTCCAATCAACATTACTATTCCTATGGTGGAGGTGGCGATCTAACCTTGCGGCTTCCGAAAAAATTCTTTATTACCGGAGATGTTAAGTATACCAACAACGGTAACAGAACGCCCGGTTATAACCTTGAGATCACCACAGTGAATGCCACAGTGAGCAAGGCCTTTTTTAAACGAGATGCGCTAACTGTTGTTTTAGAAGGATATGATCTTTTGAATCAGAATGTGAATAACACGCGATTCGTAAACAGCAATAGTATAGTTGACAGAAAGACACAGGTGATTAAACGTTTCTTTTT
>DAORJH010000192.1:0-5382 GCA_035438925.1 Bacteroidia bacterium
AACCATCCGTGCCATAAGAAAAGATGTAACAGCAAAATGTTATGGTGGAGACATTTCCAGAAAAAGAAAGCTCCTTGAAAAACAAAAGGAAGGTAAGAAACGTATGAAACAAGTTGGAAGTGTAGAGATCCCGCAAAGTGCGTTCATGGCCGTATTAAAATTAAATGATTGATGAAAAAGATCGTTCTTGTCATATTCCTTTCTAATCTTTTCTGTCACTCGCAGGTCATGTGGCAATTCAAAAAAGATACAACAGTAATATGGCATTACAAGAACGGTGATGAATTCAATGGAGAAAAAGTTGATGATGGAGCTTGGTCCTATCAATATGGATGGGCAAGAAGTATTTATGGTAATTTGGAACAACAGTACTATACCGATGGCACAAACCACAAAATAGAAAACGGAATTCTTCATCTATCTGCCGAAAAGAAACCTATACTTGCCCGTACAGTAGATTACATGAATGACAATGACTCGATTAAAAAAAACAAAGACTTTTTCTGGCTGAATAAACATCTTTTTCCGTATCAGGCCGGGATGTTGCAATCAAAGAATAAATATCTGTATGGTTATTTTGAATGCAGACTTAAAATGCCAAAAGAAAAAGGTTATTGGCCGGCATTTTGGCTCTATGGCGGAAATCCAAATGAAGAGATAGATATTCTCGAGGGAAAATCAGAGAGACCAAAGAAGATCCACATTGACACGCATTGTTCTAAAAAATGTGATTATGTTTCCACTTTCCTTGCCAAAAAAAGTTATGGAGGTTGGGTAAAGACCAATATAGATCTAACGTCTGATTACAATATTCTCGCATGTGAGTGGACCCCGAACTTTATAAAGTTTTATGTGAACGGCCAATACATTGGCATGTCAACCGTGAGTTTCAAAGAACCAAAGCATGTTGTGCTCAATATTGCTGTTCCCAGCGATAATGGTCCCTTCCATCCCGGACCAAACAAAAAAGACACAACAGCAGTTTTTGATATAGACTACGTAAGGGTATGGGGAGGTGCAGCTCCTGAAGAAAAAGGAAGAAGTCCAAGATCAGGAAACGGCATTCATACAACCAAAGTTGCCACCGAATACAATGCGTTAAGTAAAAAATTCAAAGTAAGCCATAAAAAACTCACATTTGGTCCAAAGTCTGAAGGCAAGAAAGAAGGATTTTCCGTTTCCGTTTTCAGCGACTCTGGCATATTGCAATTCACTACTTTGGGAAATATAGGTAAAGAAATTCCGCAAGTCGAGATCAGAAACGAGAAAAATGAGTTGATCAGTACCATTCCTTTGGATAAAAGCATTATCAACTTCAATACGGAAGCTTACAGACAAAACAACTTGAACATCACGGTAAGTCATGGCAAAAACCGTGCTTCTTCTCTTGTTTTTGTGCCCTGAACAGGCCTCCTCATTTCCAACAGAAAATTGTTCACAAAAGTCGTAACCGGAAGGCCTCCTAAGCATTATAGAGGCTAACTTTACCCTATGCCTATGCGTTCCTTTCTGCTATTCGCCTTTTTCATTCTTAATTTATCCGTATTCTCACAGATCAAAAAGGAATACTACGACTCCAAAGAAACGCAGCTAAAATCGGAGACAGATTATTACAAGGGAATGCCTCATGGCAATCACATGGAATTCTATCCCTCCGGGAATATGAGTCGCAAAGGAACCTATTACGAAGGCAAAGAAGATGGCGTATGGACCTTCTTTTATGAAGACGGAAGTAAAAAGGCGCTGGAATACTATAACAGAGGAAAAAAATGGGGGACGAATACTTATTTTTTCAAATCCGGTAAAATTGCACAATTAACGCATTATGAAAAAGATCTGGCTGACAGTATCTGGACTTCTTTTTATGAGAGTGGTAAGGTAAAAAGCAAAGAACCATTCGTTAACGGAAAAAAAGAAGGCGAATGGATCTATTTTTTCGAGAATGGACAAATAGAAAGCAAAGGAAACTTTGAGAAAGACAAAAGAAACGGAAAAGTAGAATCGTGGTTTAAGAGCGGGAAAAGACAATCCGAACAAAATTTTTGTGGAGGAAAACCCTGTGGTAAATGGGAAGAATTCTATGAAAACGGGAAAAAGAAATTTGTAAAAGAATACAAAGATTCTGTTTTATATCTGAATGATCTGTGGGACAACACAGGAAAACAACTGGTAAGCAATGGCAACGGAAGTGTAACAGCCAATTATGACAATGGGATCATAAGAGCAATGGGGAAGTACAAGGACGGATTGCAGGAAGGAGAATGGCGCTTTTTTCATCCCAATGGAGAACTTGACTATCAGGCCATGTATCAAAACGGCATCCTGAATGGATATTATTCTTCGTATTATGCCAATCACCATATCAAAAGTGAAGGAAACTTTTCCGGTGGAAAAAAGAACGGTGAATGGAAATTCTATTCGCAGGAAGGCAAACTGGAAATGAACGGTACGTTGAAAGATGATCTGCGTGATGGCAAATGGACCTATTATTATTCCAACGGGAAAATTGAAAGTGAGGGGAATTTTTCAAATGATAAACAAAACGGAACATGGAATTATTTTTATAAGGGTGGGGAAAAATGGAGAAGAGGAGAATACATGAATGGGGTAAAGAACGGCACATGGGTGACCTGGTTCGAAAATGGAAATAAGCTACAGGAAGGTGCTTTTCTGAACGGAAAAGAGAACGGACTTTGGATGAGCTGGTGGGAAAATGCAGTGAAAAAAGATGAAGGAAATTTCACATCGGGACTTTTAACCGGTAATTGGGAAGGTTGGTACAACAACGGTAAGCAGAATTACAAAGGAAAGTACAATTCAAAAGGGAAAAAAACAGGAACTTGGAATTACTATTACGAGAACGGACAGCCAAGAGAACTTACTTCTTATGTGAACGGCATCAAACACGGAAAACACATTGAGTGGTTTGAAAGAGGAGGATTTATTGATACAAAAGGAAAATACAGAAAAGGACATCAGCAAGGCGAATGGAGTTACTTCTACGAAACAGGGGGACTAAATAGAACCCAGAATTTCACAAAAGGAAAACTAAATGGCAAAAGCGTGAGTTATTACAATAATTCGCGACTTCAATCTGTCTGCAATTACACGATCATAAAAGAACGCCGTAAAGGTAAAGTGCAGAGTGTACCCGACGGAGAATGGATTTTTTACGATAAAAACGGGAATGAAATAAACCGGGTGAAGTATAGTAAGGGAATAAAAAAATAATATATATTTGTACTAGTGCCTATGAGAATCAATCTACAAACAATTATTTATCCGGTTTTAATGCTTACGTTTCTCTCATGTGGAAGTGGTGAGAAAGTAGAAGAATCATTGGATGCCGTTGATTCAACCAAGTTAGCGGTGGAAGAGACCAGGCTGAATGCACAGAATGTTTTCAATTCAATGCCTGATCGTAAAGAGATTCTAACCTTGATTGAAAATCATACGATTGAATACAATGCCGATCTTCTAAATGATCCGAAATTATTGGATAAATACACACTTGAGTCATCAAAAGCAGCCAATCTTGGTATCTATGGCTCTGATCTAAGTATTGCAAGTGCATTTGAACAAACACAGGAAAGCATTATCTTCTTGAAATGCGTAAATGCACTTGCTGGTGATCTTGGCGTAAATGGAGCTTTTGATCAGCACATGTTTGACAGAATGGAGTCAAATAAGACCAATAAAGATTCTACCCTGGAGATAATTACCAATGCTTTTAAATCTGCCGATCAGATCCTTAAAACAAATAACCGTCCTGCTACCTCAGCTATCATTTTAGCCGGTGCATGGATAGAAGGACTTTACGTTTCCTGCAAAATTTCAGAGACACTCAAGTCAGAAGAAGTAGTAAAAAGCATTTTAAGGCAACAGGAATCATTAAGAAATCTTGTCATTCTTCTTGAATCTACTAAATTAGATGAAGGCTCAAGATACATTTTGGATGACCTGATCACACTTCGCGATCTGTTTAAGGCAGGTGAAAATGTTCAGGAATTTGACTTCGAGTCGATCAAACCAATTTCTGAAAAAACAAGCGCTCTTAGAAATAAGATCGTTTCAGGAATCTAATTCTTCTTTTGAGTCGCTTCCACGAGCTTTTTCGCGATGATTCCTTTTCTTAGGATAAATGATTCCAGCACAGCTCCTGTAGTATCGTAATAGGTCCATAAACTATCCTGAATATCGCTCTTATAATATCCTTCATAGCGGATCTTTCCGTTTTGATAATAGGCTATATTCTTTCCACTCTTTATTCCATTATCAAAGGTAAGCTCACTCCACTTAATTCCGGTTGGATAAAAGCTGAACCAATCTCCATGTCTTTGTCCAAATCGGAAAAACCCTTTGAATTTAATGATTCCGGAAGGGTACTTATCAATATAGTCGCCTGTATATTCACTGTCAGGTGGCATAATGAGCATGGGATTAGACTGTTTCATGCTATCGGAATAGGCGCGCTGTCTTTGCTTCCTTATGGCAGCTGCTTCTTTCTTTTGTTGTTCGGTCAGCTCCTTCTTTTCTTCCGTAGAGCAAGCAGTGAGAACCAATACGGTTACGACTGCTATCCATAACTTTTTACTTTTTCCGTTCAATCGCATAGGTCAATAAATTTTCAAGGCTTTTTCCTGATTCATTTGAAGGAAGTTGTTTCAGTATACTCAATGCACGCTCTTTATAATCGTGCATCACTTTCACTGCATATTCAATTCCTCCTTTTTCTATCACAAATTTAATCACCTCCTGCACCTTTTCACTTTCTTCATTGTGATTTTTTATAATATTAATGATCTTTCTTTTTTCTGAAGATGTGCTTTTATTCAGAGCGTAGATAAGCGGAAGCGTCATTTTCTTTTCCTTGATATCAATTCCGGTTGGCTTTCCGATCTCCTCCCCGCTTCCAAAATCAAAAAGATCGTCTTTTATCTGAAATGCAATGCCTGTTAGAGTGCCGAATTCTCTTGCAAGAGCGATCATTTTTTCATCTTTACTAACAGAGGCTACACCTGCAGCACAGCAAGCTGCTACCAAAGCGGCTGTCTTCTTGGTGATGATCTCAAAGTAGATCTCTTCTGATATGTCAAGTCTTCTTGCCTTTTCGATCTGCAATAATTCCCCCTCGCTCATTTCTTTCACAGCCACACTCATGATCTTAAGTAAATGAAAGTCATCATTCTCAATGGAAAGAAGCAGTCCTTTTGAAAGCAAAAAATCTCCGATCAATACAGCGATCTTGTTTTTCCAGAGAGCATTTACGCTGAAAAACCCTCTTCTTTCATTACTGTCATCCACAACATCATCGTGTACCAATGTTGCCGTATGCAATAATTCTATAAGTGCGGCTGCCCTGTAAGTACTTTCGTTGATCTC
>DAORJH010000193.1:0-5364 GCA_035438925.1 Bacteroidia bacterium
GGAATTTAGCATTGTGCGATTTGATGGAGATGCGGAAAAAGCAAAGAACGTTTATAAAGGACTGGAACCATTGCATCCCGAAGATATTGCAGAAACGATCTACTGGGCAGCTACACGTCCTGCTCACGTGAACATCAACGATATTGTGATCATGCCAACCATTCAGGCGAGTGCTGTCAATGTGATCCGCAATCCCAATGCATGAGCAATCGATTTAAAATAATATTCTTCTTTATTTTTCTTGCCTTCACTGTTTTTTCGCGCACTGCCGGAAAGGGTGGTGTGAACGGAAATGGTTTGCGTTTTGGATTTGGGCCTGCATTAGGATTTTACACGATCAATACGAACCATGCGCAATCTCCTTCAGCCCGAATGAGTGCATTGATCGGATTGAAGAAAGAGATCCGTTGTGACAGGAGCCATAAACTGCACTTTTTATTTGGTGCAGAATATTTGTTCCATGGCATCAACTTTAAATCCTATTATTTCGATCAGGATACATTGCAATTGTATGATAAGACCTTCAGTTATGATTATAGTTTGTTTCTGCAGGAGATCGACATTCCTTTGCAAATGAAATTTTCTTTTAACAGGGAGAACAATACTTTGTTCAGTCCGTACGTGATGCTGGGATACCATGTGCGTTGTTTATTGCCGGCAACGGTGCGTGTGGCTGCAAATGGCAATGAAGTTCATAAGGGAAATGAAGACCTGTTCTTCCGTCATAAAATGTTCAACAGCAGGATCAATTCCTTTGTAAGTTTAACGGCAGGATGGCAGAAGAATACCATCAATAATTCAAAAGCGGGATTTTACGTGGAGTTGAATTACCGTTACGGTTTTTCTCAATATTATTTCAAAACAGATTACGCCGCCTCATCTCTTTACATGAATGGCTCGCATCTGAGCCTGCAATTGGGATTGAAGTTTTGATTATTACTTCTGCCGATAGATCATCGAAAGCAAACTGTCGCCGATGAATGGTCGAAAGTGGGCAGCTTCATAATAGTTTTTGTTGTTGGTCGTGATCCCGTTCTTTCCGGAAAAATCGTAAACATCCTTTTCGCCAAAGATCTGTTTTAATTTCTCCAGGTCTTTCGGATTCAGTTTCATTTGATCATGATCCGGATTGATGAGTACTTTATAGTTGGTACCTTGTTTTTTTAAGATTTCATGAATGTTATTTAGCAATTCGAGTTGACTCTCCTGGATTGTCAGTTTTGAGACTCCCTCAACGGGATTGCGAAGCGGAAAAGAGTTCTTTCTTTTTTTATAATAGGTCTCAGGATCCTTTGATAATTCCTCATCATAAATGTAATAGGTCAATTGATTGCTCACTTTGTCATGCTTCCACAAATCTTCTGTAACACCGTACGTTTTCATGTAGTCCTTTGATCTGTCACTGAAATAAAGATCGGTAAATGCGAACATGGCTTTAGGAAAGAAACCCTTGAACATTTCCGAATGAAAAGAAAAGTAAGATTCACCGGAAGTGGCCGGATGCTTGATATACAAATGACCTTCGTTATTCTTTATTCTTCTGAGTGTGCTTACATCCAAAACAAGAAGTACGTTTTTAATTTTGACGTTCGATCTATCCAGAAACTTTAATTTTCGTTCGATGCCAAAGATCCCTTCACTGTAGGCATTGAAATGAAAACAGTTTCCCTGAATGTATCTTTTCCACGTATCAACCTGAAAGAAAAAGGATCGTGAGTTTCCTAAAATAAAGGAATCGTACTTGTAATTTTTGTAATTCTTTAAAAAGAGTTCGGTGGTTTGATGATCACGGTTAATAGGCCATTGGTAGGATTTGGACGTATTGATGGGATCTTCATAGTTCCAAATAACTTTGAAAGGGTCGATCCATACATAAAGCAATACAGGTAAGACAAGTGGAACAAAAAAGAGCAACAATTTTAAAATGAATTTTCTCATATCATTTAAAATTGAAAGTAAATAAATTGCTGTTCTTTACCTGTAAAGTAAAAGAGACAGTAGATAAGTGAATAATAAAACACCCACCGAACAGGACGATGCCAGGCTTTTCCCAAAGCTTCAATAGCGTAGTTTCGTTCTCTTCCCATCCATTCGATGATCATGAAGATGGAAGTAAGGATGACAGTAGGAATACAAAGTCCGATACCGACAAAATAAGGGATGCTGAACAAACTGGAAGAGAAAATGCCTTTTAGATAACTGAAGGCATGAGACAGATCTGTTGCCCGGAAGAAGATCCAGGCAAGAACAGTGAGAGAGAAAGTGAACAAAATAGAGAGTAATTCTTTTATAGATGGAAGATATTTTCCTTTAGCTACAATTTCGAGATGATCACGGTTGTGATGTGTGAGTATAGAAGGCAGAATGAACAAGGCATTCAAGAATCCCCAGGCCACAAAGGTCCAATTGGCTCCATGCCAGAATCCACTCACGAGAAAGATAAGGAAGGTGTTTCTTACGGTCTTCCCTATTCCTCCCTTGCTTCCACCAAGTGGAATGTAGAGATAATCTTTGAACCAGGAAGAAAGCGAAATGTGCCAGCGCCTCCAGAATTCTGCAATATCACGTGAGAAATAAGGAAAATTGAAATTTTTCAAAAGTTCAATGCCAAGTAATCGAGCTGTTCCAAGTGCGATATCGGAATAACCGGAAAAATCTCCATAGATCTGAAATGTAAAAAAAAGCGCACCAATGACCAATGTACTTCCACTGTAGTCACCTGAGTGATCAAAGATATTATTGGCAAATACGGCACAATTATCGGCGATGACAATTTTTTTGAAAAGTCCCCATAAGATCTGTCTCAATCCATCCACCGCTTTGTCATGATCGAAAACTCTTACTTTTTTCAACTGAGGTAAAAGATGAGTGGCTCTTTCGATCGGTCCGGCAACCAGCAAAGGAAAAAAGCTAACGAATAAAGAATAGTCAACGATGTTCTTTTCTGGAGCGATCTTATTTCTGTAAATATCGATCACATAAGATAGACCATGAAATGTATAGAATGAAATTCCTACAGGTAAAATGATGTTGAGTGAACTAACATTTGCTTTTACTCCAACAAAAGAAAGAGCCTCAGTAAAGGATTCTGCAAAGAAATTGTAATATTTGAATACGCCCAGAAAACCCAGGTTGACCACTATACTCAACCAAAGCCAGAATCGTTTCTTATTTTTTCCATCGGATGAATGAATTTTATTTCCCGTAAAATGATCAAGCAATGTGGAGAAGAGCAGCAGAAACAAAAAACGCCAGTCCCAGCAGGCATAGAAGAAATAGCTGGCAGCAAGAAGCAATGAATTCTGAAGTTTTAATTTTCCTTTTGTGATAAACCAATAGAGAAGGAAGACGAACAATAAAAAGAAGGCAAATTGAAGGGAGTTAAAAAGCATGGACCTTTTCTTTTATTCTGTTCAAAGGATGTGGGTGGTTCTGAGTTAAATATACGAAGGAGTAAGCAGAGAATCAAGACGAATCCTTTCGGAGAGTGAAATATTTTGGTTTATTCAATAAAATTGAATACCGTGGCATGATATTTGTAAATTTGCGAGCATGAAAAAGATATTATTTTTACTCTGCACTCTATTCATGTGCGCAAATGTTGAAGCACAAAATAATCTGGATCTGGAATCAACAGCTCCGGGTACTTACACATCCATTCCTAACTGGACAATTGCACAAACAGTTTATTCATTGAATGCAACCGGCTATTGTTTTAATTATACGCCTGTGGCAACCGCAACAGCACTCGTAAGACAAACGCCAACTGTTACTGGTGTTTCTGAACCTACGCTTATACCTGCTTCACCACTGGGTGGAAATAATGTTCTTATGCTGAACTCTGTAATGGCATTCAGTACCGGACTTATTCGTGCAAGTCATGCCTATACAGTTACACCGGCAAACAAATACCTTACTTATGCTTATTTTGCTTGGGTTGTTCCCGGTGATCATTTAAGTTGTTGCAATCATCATTATTTTCAAATAGATGTGGTGGATTGTGTTCAGGCCCCTGTGCTTTGTTCATCTGTTGCAGTGACTGCCACTTCGAATGTTTGCCCGAATACCGGTACATTGGGAATGGTTCAGGGAACTACAAATGTGTACACTCCAAATTGGATCACAAAAACCATCGATCTTAGTATGTATGTGGGTTCCTGCATTACAATTAGAGTGGAGGTAGGTAATTGTGTTTATTTAGGCCATAATCAAATATTATTCTTTGACGCGATTGCCAGGCCAAGTCTGATCAGCATGAATGCGCCTTGCAATGGGAATACGGCAACACTCACTTCAGTTGCAGCTAACTCGTATACATGGACCGGACCTGGTGGATTCACTAGCAATGGACAAAGCATAGTAACGAGTACAGCCGGGGTATATACATTAACTACCGGAAATTATCAATGTGGTACTCCAACGCAAACATATAACCTGGTATTTCCTGTAACACCAACAGTGAATTTAAGCAGCAATACTCCTACTATTTGTTCCGGCAGCTCAGCGACATTAACGGCAAGTGGAAATGGCATCAATACTTATTCATGGAACACAGGTGCTACAACTTCCAGTATTGTTGTTTCTCCAACCGTTAATACAACCTATACTTTTACGGCGAATTCAGGAACCTGTGGCGTTGTCTCAACCATATCATTGGGGGTTGTCATCTGCAACTCACTTGCTGAAAATAATTTGAATTCAAATGCATTTGATGCCTACCCGAATCCTGGTCGTGGAAATATTTTCATCAAAAGTGAGCGAACTGAAAATATGACCTTAAAGAATGAATTGGGGCAATTGATCACTGAATTCAAATTGACTAAGGAGAATCAATTCAAGCATCAATTAAAAGATCTTTCAGCTGGAATTTATTTTCTGAGTAACGGATCCTACACGAAAAGAATTGTAGTGTTAGAGTAGATCAGAGCGCTTATTCCCAAACGTACACTCTTTTCACTCTGCCAGAAACACCTGTCAGTACTTCATAGGTGATTGTTCCCATGCTTTCTGCTAAGATTCTTAATTGAGCATTATTCTCGAACACGACCACTTCCTGTCCTTCTTCACATTTCAGTCCGGTGATATCGATCATGCTCATGTCCATGCATATATTCCCAATGGTTTTGCAATACTTTCCTCCAATGTAAACACCGGCTTTTCCGTTACCACAACTTCTATTGAATCCATCGGCGTAACCAATTGGAATGGTTGCAATGACAAGATCCTTCTCTGCTTTTCCATTGCGGTTATAGCCTACACTTTCTCCTTCTTTTACATGTTTGATCTGAGAGATCCTTGTGCGCAACGCTCCTGTATTCTCCAGTTTCTTTTGTTCCACTTCATTTACGCCAATTCCGTGCATTC
>DAORJH010000194.1:0-5355 GCA_035438925.1 Bacteroidia bacterium
AGCTGGCAGAAAAAACAGGAGGTGAATTATTCTACAAAAACTTCGCCGGTAAATTAGCTGCAGAGATCAAAAAGAATAAATTGATAAAACCGATCACCTATAGCAGTCATCAGACCCTTTCACTGATCGATCTGAAATGGTTCTTTATTCTGCTGCTTCTGTTCTTGTCGGCCGAATGGTATTTCAGAAAAAGATATCTTTCTATTTAAAACATGAGCATTAAAAATATAATCTATTTTCTTCCGGTACTTTTTTTGCTGTTATATTCTTGCGCACCTGAACTTATCAAAAAAGAAGCTCCTTTAACAAATGAAATTAAAGCGGGAAAAAAATTCAGGATCAATTTGAAAGAAGATCACAAGGCCGGTGAAACCTGGAAGTTAAAGGATGATATTGATCAGGATTGCATAGAACATCTTAACACAGTTTGGCATGGATCTGAGAAAGGGATAGATGTTAATTTTCTTGCGACGCACGAGGGAAAAACAACGATTGAATTGTTCCTTATCAGACAAAAAGACACTGTGGCAGTTAAACAGTTTATTGTTGATATTCGGTCTAAATAATTTTTTTTATTATCTCCAATGAACTATCTTCACACTCGTATAATATACTACTAAAAATTTAGAAATGATCGGAACAAGTAACGTCAGATTCAACAACAACAACCGTCAATTCTATATGGAATTAAAAAAACGTGTTGATGCTTATTTTAAAGATAACAATATCAGCAAGACGGGAAATTTGAACATGTACATAAAGACGATCTTCATGATCTCTGCTTACTTTGTACCCTACGCTTTATTATGTGCCGGTGCATTTGAGAGCAAACTCATGTGGTGGCTTATGTCAGGCATCATGGGACTTTCTATGGCAGGTATCGGATTGTGCATCATGCACGATGCCAATCATGGCAGTTACAGTAAAAACACTTTTTTGAACAACTTTCTTGGATTTACCATCAATATACTTGGTGGACATGCTATGAACTGGAAGATACAACACAATGTACTTCACCACACGTATACCAACGTGCATGAGCACGATGAAGACATTGTTCCTCCAGGATTCATGCGTTTCGATCCACACGCAAAAAGAAAATGGATCCACAAGTTACAATTCATCTATGCCTGGCTTTTTTACGGAATGATGACGATGATGTGGACTTCAACAAAAGATTTCAAACAGATCAACAGATATCAAAAGAGAGGTCTGTTAAAAGCACAGAATACAACTTACGCCAAAGAGATCTCTATCATCGTTGCATCAAAGATCATTTATTTCGCTTATATGATCGTGCCTTATCTAGTTGTGAAAGAAATGCTTTTTATTGACTGGCTGATCGGATTCCTGACAATTCATTATATCGCCGGATTCGTACTTGCAGCTATTTTTCAACCAGCGCACGTAGTTGAATCAACTGAATTTCCATTACCGGATGAGTCAGGAAATATTGAGAACCACTGGGCAGTACATCAAATGAAAACAACAATGAATTTTGCAAACGGAAACCCTGTTTTAACATGGTTAGTCGGAGGATTGAATTATCAAGTGGAACATCACCTGTTCCCAACGATATGCCATGTGCATTATCCTAAAATTTCTAAGATCGTAAAAGAAACTGCGAAAGAATTTAATCTTCCTTATTTGTCAAAGAAGACTTTCGTAGGCGCTCTTTGGTCACACGAACAAATGCTCTGGAAACTGGGAAGAGCTTAATAAAAATTTTAGAATTGAATTGAAAGGATCTGAATAACTCAGATCCTTTTTACATTGCGGCCATCAACAAATTAATGTCTTTGAAAGGAAGATTGAATGCTTCCCCTAAGAACTGATTGGTAAGAATTCCATTGTAGATATAAACGCCGTTTCTTAATCCCGGATCTTTTCTCACAATGCTGTCAAATCCACCTTCGTCTCCCATATTTAAAATGATCTGAGAAAATATATTACTCAATGCATAAGATGCTGTTCTTGCAACACGGCTATTGATATTCGGAACACAGTAATGGATGACACCGTTCTTTCTGAACACAGGCTGTGTGTGATTTGTTACTCTTGATGTTTCAAAAACGCCTCCCTGATCAATACTTACGTCAATGATCACACTTCCTGTTTTCATTTCACTTACCATTCCCTCCGTTACCACACAAGGAGTTCTTCCCTTTGTTGCTCTCAATGCGCCAATGGCCACATCTGCTGTCTTTAAATGTTTTTCCAGCACTTTCGGGACAATGACAGAAGTAAATACGCGTGACGGCAATTGATTTTGCAACCTTCTTAAGCGTGAAGTAGAATTATCGAATACTTTTACGGTTGCTCCTAATCCCAATGCTGCTCTTGCAGCAGTTTCGCCAACGGTGCCTGCTCCTATGATCACAACTTCAGTTGGTGAAATTCCACTGATGCCTCCTAAAATAGTTCCCACTCCATTATTCACATTGCTCAATAACTCAGCCGCAATCAAAATACTGGCTCCTCCTGCAATCTCTCCCATTGCTCTGATCACTGGGAAGATTCCCGCATCGTCAATGATAAGATCGAATGCAACACAATTCAATTTTTTAGATGTTAGCTTCTTTAGAAAATCCTGTGGCTGCACGGTTAGTTGCAATGCAGTGAATAAAGTTTGCTTTGGTTGCATCAACTCGATCTCTGCCAATGTGGGTGGTGCTATTTTAAAGATCACTTCTGCTTTATACACATCGGCTACGGACTGAACGATCTCCGCTCCTGCTTCGCTGTAATCTGTGTCTTCGAAATTCGCTGCCTTTCCTGCACCCGATTCTATGATGATCCGGTGTCCGTTATTCGTTAGCAGCGCTACTGCATCCGGCACGAGTGCCACACGGTTCTCCTGAAAGGCGATCTCTTTCGGAATACCAATCAATAATTTTCCTTTTTTTCTGGCTACTTCCAGCATCTCCTCCTGAGGTGCGTAAGCACCTTTTGTAAGCGAGAATAAAACGTCTTTTGTCATTACCATAGTCTAATTTTTAATAAGCAGGGCCCTTGTATCTCGGAGCGTTGCAATCATCGATCTTCTTTTTACGGGGCCTGAACATGATCCCTACTCTTAATTCAAAAGTCCGGTTCCTCACTTTTACTTCTGCGTGTTTGTGACGAATGATATCCGGATTCCAGTGATATTCGAAAAACATAAATAATTTTTTTGTCAATGGAAATTCATAGCCCAAAGCAACATCTCCACTGAACCAGAATCTGGGAAAACTGCCTGCTACCGACCCGAACGCAGAAGCACTGCTGTTCAATAAATATTCCAGTCTTACTCCTGTCATCAAATACCAGTGACTTCCAAATCCAATGGGGTTATAGAATTTCAAATAATTGTTCCATTGAATGTGCGTGTATTTGTTTGCAGAGAAACTTCCTGACCTAATTCCATAGTACGGAACCAACATTTCTTTTTCAAAGGCACCTTTCTTCATGTACGCAAACTCCGTTTGCCAGCGTATCCTGTCCCTATTTAAAAATTCGAGGAAAAGTCCAGCTCCCCAACTAAAATACTCTCTTGAAATATGAGATTGCGGATAGTAATACGCGGGATTATACGTTGTTGGATTCGCAGCGGGATCATCGGTGAGGTAATTCCTTTTATTCTCAGCTGTGTTTTTGTAAAAGTGAGCAGATTCTGTTCCAGAGCCAAAAATTCCAATGCCCTGAAAGAAACTTCCTTGTCCTCTACTGAACAAAATCGAAAAAAGAAAATATACGATCACTAGTTTTCTCATACACTCATTGCCTCTGCTCCTGCACTTATTTTTTTAACCAATCCCTGCAATACTTTACCAGGACCAACTTCAATGAATTGAGTCGCACCATCAGCCACCATTTGTTGCACACTTTGTGTCCACTTTACAGGTGCTGTTAATTGTGCAATTAGATTCTTCTTGATACTCTCCGGATCAGAAACAGCATTTGCGGTCACATTCTGATAAACTGGACATATAGGCTGACTGAATTTTGTTGAATTGATAGCTGCTTCTAATTCTACGCGAGCCGGTTCCATCAATGGAGAATGAAATGCACCACCAACAGGAAGTAACAAAGCTCTCTTCGCTCCTGCTGCCTTCAATTTCTCACAAGCAATATTCACACCTTCATTTGAACCGGAGATCACCAATTGTCCGGGACAATTATAATTGGCAGCCACCACAATATTTCCTTCGGCAGTGATCTGAGCACAAATATCTTCTACGATCTTATCATCCAGATTCAAGATAGCTGCCATGGTACTTGGGTTGATCTCGCAGGCCTTCTGCATGGCCAAAGCTCTTTTGTAAACCAAAGACAAAGCATCTTCAAAGCTTAAAGCTTTATTCGCGACAAGAGCAGAAAATTCACCAAGTGAATGACCTGCCACCATATCCGGATGAAAATTTTCACTTTTAACAGAAGCAAGTACAACCGAATGAAGGAAAATAGCAGGCTGTGTTATTTTAGTTTGTTTTAACTCTTCTTCAGTGCCTGTAAACATGGTATCTGTGATCCTGAATCCCAGAATATCGTTTGCTTTTTCGAATAATGCTTTTGCAGAAGAATCTGAATCATATAGGTCCTTGCCCATTCCCGGAAACTGGGAACCCTGGCCGGGAAAAACATACGCTTTTTTCATGGAAACGCCGGTCTTTAGTTAGAATGGTAAATTTAACAGAAAATTGCTGATGTGCAAGTGTGAAGATTTGAGGACTAATCAACGAAGCATTGTTAGAACAAGGGTTTTTTCCTGTCTATAAAACCTCCGCCAACCAGATCATTTCCTTCATAGAATACGGCACTTTGTCCGGGTGCCACGCCGTTCACCGGATGATGAAAGATAACTTCAAGCTGATCACCGATCAAATTTACCGTAGAAGAAGTGCCTGCATCTTTGTAACGGATCTTGGTAAGAGACTGGAAATCGGCAGGAAGTCTTTCATACTTCGAAATATTGAAATCTCTGACCAGGATCTGATTTTCATCAAGATCTTCTTTATCTCCTAGTACTACCGTATTTGTTTCCGGTATGATCTCTTTCACAAAAACGGGTGCTCCCAAGGCTATATCGAGACCTTTGCGTTGACCTATTGTATAAAAAGGATAACCTCTATGTGTTCCAACTTTTTTCCCCTTAAAAACATAGGTTCCTCCTTCTACTTTTTCTTCCAGTCCGGGCATACGGTGTTTTAGGAAGGCACGGTAATCATTATCGGGAACAAAACAGATATCATAACTCTCGCTTTTATTGGCCAGATCGTAAAATCCTGCATCCTTTGCCATTTGTTTGATCTCCGTTTTCTTGAATCCACCCAATGGAAACATGGTTCTGTTCAAACAATTTTGATCCAGTCCCCA
>DAORJH010000195.1:0-5319 GCA_035438925.1 Bacteroidia bacterium
AAATATTTCGGCTAACTTCAGTCCTGCCGGAACAACTTTCCCTGAATTCAAGGATTATACATTTGATGACAACACAAAATATTTTGAAACGCAGAACATCGTTGTCTTTGACGGAACTGTAGATGAAAACGGAAACGCATCTGTTCCGTTGAATCTGAATCTTCAGAAAAACGCACCGGGATTCTTAAGAGCCTCTTTCACTACACGTGTGTTTGAACAAGGTGGCGCCTTCAGCATTGATCGATTCTCTATTGATTATTCCCCTTTCACAAGTTACTGTGGGATCAAATTACCGGAAGGTGAAAAGAACAGTGGCATACTATATACAGGTAAAGATCATCAGATCGAGATCGCTACAGTCGATGCCAAAGGTAAAGCAGTCAGCAGAAACAACCTCCGATTTGAAATGTATAAACTGGAATGGAGATGGTGGTGGGATCAGTACAGAGATGATGCGGCCGGATATGCCAATGACGAATACCACAAACCAATTTATTCAGAAGATTTCTCTACCAACAACGGAAGAGCTAAAATAAAAGTGAACCTGAAAGAAAATCAATGGGGACGCTACTTAATGCGTGTGACAGATAAAGATGGAGGACATGTGAGCACGCTCATCACTTATTTTGATTGGGCAAACTGGATGGAAAGAGATGGAGGTGAAAGCAACAAGATCATTGCCAATATGCTCAAATTCACAACGGATAAGAATTCATACAAAGCAGGTGAAGAAGTAGCAGTTACCATTCCTTCTCCACAAAACGGAAGAGCCTTGGTTACCATTGAGAATGGAAGTCGTGTACTAGAGGCTCATTGGTTACAAACAGAAAAAGGAAATACCGTTTTCAAATTCAAGGTAACGCCTGAAATGGCACCGAATGTATATGTGCATGTTTCATTGATGCAAACTCATGTAAGAGAGAACGATCTTCCAATTCGTATGTATGGAGTTGTTCCAATCAACATCGATGATCCGGAAACACACTTAAGACCTCAGATCAAGATGGCAGCTAATCTTGTACCTGAAAAAACAGCTGAGATCGAGATCTCTGAAGAGAACGGAAAAGAAATGGCCTTTACACTTGCCATGGTAGATGAAGGACTACTTGATATTACACGATTTAAAACGCCAGATCCTTGGTCAGCCTTTTATTCCAAAGAAGCATTAGGAGTGAAAACGTGGGATCTTTATGATAAAGTCATCGGAGCGTTCGGAGCAGAGCTCGAAAGAGTTTTAAGTGTAGGAGGTGACGGAAATGAAGCCGGAAATGATGATGGCGCAAAAGCCAACCGATTTAAACCCATGGTTCGCTTCTTTGGTCCATTCCATTTGAAAAAAGGAGATAAAAAAACGATCAGCTTTCAAATGCCATCCTATGTGGGTTCTGTAAGAACCATGGTGATCGCAGGAAACAAAGGTGCTTACGGAAAAGCAGAAAAAACCACCCCGGTAAAAGCTCCTTTAATGCTACTGGGAACATTACCAAGAGTACTCAGCATAACAGAAGAAGTGAAATTACCTGTAAGTATTTTTGGAGGTGAAAAAAATGTTGGCAAAACAGAAGTGAAACTGGAAGTGAATGGATTGCTTCAGGTAGTGGGCAGCAACATCCGATCTGCCAATATCAATGCGAACGATGAAAAGATGGTCACCTTTGATATAAAGGTGAAAGACAAATCCGGTATAGGAAAAGCAAAGATCACTGTAACCGGAGGAGGACATACAGCAGTTTATGAGATCGAACTGGATGTGAGAAATCCAAATCCATATCAAACAAGTGTAAAGGACTTTTTTGTTGATGGAGGAAAAACATTAAACGATGTTTACACAGCTACAGGAATTGCAGGAAGCAATAGTGGTCTGCTAGAACTCTCCACTATACCTCCTGTGAACTTAGAAGACAGACTTCATTACCTGATCACCTACCCTCACGGTTGTGTAGAGCAAACAACATCACAAAGTTTTGCGCAATTGTTTTTAACGGATATCATGAATATGGCACCCGAAAAGAAAACAGAAATTGAAAGCAATATAAAAAGAGGAATTTCTGAACTGATGAAGTTTCAGGTAAGTGACGGTGGCATGAGTTACTGGCAAGGGATGACGGAATCAAATGACTGGGGTACTACCTACTCCGGCCATTTCCTGATTCTGGCAGAAAAGAAAGGATACACCTTACCTGGAGGATTCAGAAAAAAATGGGCTGATCATCAAACAAACAAAGCCTTGAACTTTGAACTCAATAAAAATTCATATTGGAACAACGACGTGAATCAGGCTTATAGATTATATGTGATGGCATTGGCAGGTCAACCCGTCATGAGTGCTATGAACAGGTTGCGCGAATACAGTTTGCTCTCACAACAAGCAAGATGGTTACTCGCTTCTGCCTATGCAAGCGCAGGACAACAAGATGAAGCAGAGAAGCTGATCGCCTCCGGTTCCGTAACGGTACCCCATTATGCAGTGAATTATTATACGTATGGATCTTCAGAAAGAGATGAGGCCATGATACTGGAAGCGCTTTGCCTCATGAATAAAAAATCATTGGCATTTGCTCAATTGAAAAAAGTGTCGGCCTCTTTATCATCTAAGAATTGGTTAAGTACACAAACAACTGCTTATGGTCTCGTAGCAATTGCAGGCTTCATCAAAAAATACGGCGATGCTTCAGCGATGCAAGTAGATGTAGAAGTGAATGGAAAAGAAGCATCAATAAAAGGAAATTCAGCCATCACACAAATTCCGCTTGACTACAAAACAGCGATAAGTGGGAAGTTTTCTATTGAGAACAAAGGGAAAGGAGTTCTGTATGTGAGAATGATCAATCGCGGCAAACCAGCAATTGGCAACGAAACAGAAGGCAATGCGAATATCAGTATGGATGTTAGTTACAAGGATCTGAATGGTGTTGCAATAGATGTAACCGAACTTGAACAAGGTAAAGACATCATCATGCAGGTTACTGTAAAAAATCTTGGATTGGTTGGAGAACTGCAAAATCTTGCTCTCAGTACTTACATTCCTTCGGGATGGGAAATACATAATTCCAGAATGGATGAAGGTACGTCAACTGCTGCTAATTTCACTTATCAGGATATTAAGGATGATAAAGTACTGACTTACTTTGATCTGAGAAATACCGAAGCAAAGACATTCCAAATCAAACTGAATGCGGCCTACGAAGGAAAATATTATTTGCCTGCTGTAAATGCTGAGGCCATGTATGATAATTCTGTCTTCGCAAGAAACAAAGGTCAATGGATCAGAGTAATTAAAAGAAGTTCCAAGGAAAGTGTAGCCGGGAAATAAAGTACTGATCTATCAGCATTAATGACAGGCATGGACAAACCCGTTAAGAGTGGCCTGACCTTTATTGCGGGACATAAATTCAAACTCTTGTTCCTGTTCCTGCTATTGCTTTTCTATTGGGCTTGGCTGCCTTCTCGTTTATTCAACGATCCTGTTAGCACTTTATTGATGGATGCAGATGGTGAATTGTTATCTGCCAAGATCGCTAAAGATGGTCAATGGCGCTTTCCCATGTCCGATAGTGTTCCTTATAAATTCAGAAAATGCATTGTACTTTTTGAGGATGAGTATTTTTATATGCATCCGGGTGTAAATCCGGTTTCACTCATGCGCTCACTTAAAAAAAACGCCGGTGCCGGAAAAATAAAAAGTGGCGGAAGTACGCTTACCATGCAGACGGCACGAATGATGCGAGGACACAGGAATAGAACTTATTTGCAGAAGCTAATTGAAATTTTACTCGCTGTTAGAATAGAATGTTCCTATAAAAAATCGAGCATACTGAATCTCTATTGCAGCAATGCACCATTTGGAAGCAATGTAGTTGGATTGCAGGCAGCATCCTGGAGGTATTTTGGAAGGAGTCCGGATAAATTAAGTTGGGCCGAAAGTGCCTTATTAGCCGTTTTGCCCAATGCACCTTCGTTGATCTATCCGGGAAAGAATCACAGCAAACTTCTAAGTAAGCGTAATCGATTATTGAAAAAACTAATGGAAAAGGGAGTAATTGACAATTCGACTTACAGATTGGCTATCAACGAAGACCTTCCGGAAAAACCATTTCCCTTGCCTCAGATCGCTCCTCATTTACTCGCAAGAGCCATTGATGAACATGGTGAAGGTAAGATCTATCATTCAACCATTAAAAAGAATATTCAGTTAAAAGCAGATGAATTATTGAATAAGCATATTTCTTCTCTCTCACCTAATCAGATCCACAATGCCTGCATGATCATAAGCGAAACGGCTTCAGGAAATATTCTTGCTTACGTTGGGAACAGCTATTCTAAACTGAATGAACATGAGAATTATGTGGATATCATCCGTTCACCCAGAAGTACAGGTAGTATCTTAAAACCATTTTTATACGCCTTCATGCTGCAAGACAACAGAATTCTTCCTTCCTCTTTGATAGAAGATGTTCCGATCCAAATTGGATCTTACGGTCCGAAAAATTTTAACCTGAGTTATGACGGACTTGTTCCTGCTGACCAAGCCATTGCTCGTTCACTGAATGTTCCTGCGGTGAAAATGCTGATCGATTATGGTCCAGCAAAATTTCATCACCGATTAAAACAACTCGGATTCAAAACATTCAATAAACCAACGCAACATTATGGATTATCACTCATTTTGGGAGGAGGAGAAGCTACTCTTTGGGATGTGGCATCCGTATACTCTTCTATGGGAAGAGCGCTTAAGAATTATTCCAACACCCGTAACCGATATACCTCCAATAACTATCATCCCCTGCTCTATCTCAAAGAAAAGAATACTACAAAGAATTCCTTTCTAAAAAATGATCTTCTCAATGCATCTTCTCTATGGTTCACTTTCTCAGCAATGACAGAATTGATCAGACCACAGGATTTTACAGGCTGGATGCAATTCAGCAGTCGTAATAAAATTTCATGGAAGACAGGAACAAGTTTCGGGTTCAGAGATGCATGGGCAATTGGAATAAACGCAAAGTATTCGGTTGCTGTATGGGTAGGAAATGCAAGTGGAGAAGGAAGACCGGATCTTACAGGCACAGGAGTTGCGGCCCCACTCATGTTTTCCGGTTTCAATCTTTTCTCCAATAAAGAATGGTTCACAAAACCCACAACGAATATGGAATTCGTTCTCGTTTGCAAACAAAGTGGATACAAAGTCTCGGGTATTTGTCCAGACAAGATCAAATCACTTGTTCCGGAAGGAAGCTCTAAGAGTTTGCCTTGTCCCTTTCACAAGACAATATTTCTTGACAAGACCGGAACCTATAGGGTGAATGCATCATGTTATCC
>DAORJH010000196.1:0-5299 GCA_035438925.1 Bacteroidia bacterium
ATTGGACCTTCTGGCCCATGTCTTTGGAATACCTTCTCCCAAAGATGAAATGGACGGCAGCAAAGTAGCCAAAGTGTTTTACGAAGAAAAAGGACTGAATAAAATTGCTGCCTATTGTAAAAAGGATGTCATTACGCTGGCAAGAGTATTTAACCGATTCTCAGGAGCTTCCGGCCCTGAAGAAAAAGACATAATTTATACGTAATTTCACATCCAATGAAAGGACCTGCGATTGGAATAATTGGAAGCGGAAGCTGGGCTACTGCTCTGGCCAAACTTTTATTGAACAATTGCAAGTCTCTCAATTGGTTTGTGAGAAAGCAAGAGGACATCGATTATTTTAAGCAATACACCAATAACCCTCGCTATTTAACCTCTGTCGATTTTGATGTGAAAGGAATTCATTTCACTTCTTCATTGAACGAGTGCGTAAAAAATTCGGATATCCTGATATTGGCCGTTCCTTCTGCTTTTGTACATGGCACCATGAATATGCTATCGAAACAAGAACTGGAAGGAAAAACTATTTTTTCTGCTGTGAAAGGTATTATTCCAGAATATAATCTCATCGTTGGAGAATACCTGAACACGATCTATAATATTTCTTTTCAGAATATTGGCGTGATCACAGGACCTTGTCACGCTGAAGAAGTCGCGATGGAAAAATTGAGCTACCTCACTATTGCATCACAGAACCTGAAGGCAGCCCAGACTCTTAGTGAACTATTGAATTGCAGGTATCTGCAAAGCAGTGTAAGCGATGATATATATGGAACAGAATACTCGGCCGTGCTCAAGAATGTGATTGCTTTGGCTGGAGGAATTTGTCACGGCCTTGGTTACGGGGATAATTTTCTTGCTGTATTGGTAAGCAATGCCATTCAGGAGATAAAACGTTTTGTGGATGCTGTTCACCCAATTGATCGTGACATCAATGCCTCTGCCTATCTGGGAGATCTTTTGGTTACCGCTTATTCTCAATTCAGTCGAAACAGAACATTCGGCACGATGATTGGAAAAGGCTATAGCGTAAAGAATGCACAACTGGAAATGAATATGATCGCAGAAGGATATTATGCCGTTAAGTGTGTGTATGAGATCAATAAAAAGTACCAGGTTCAAATGCCCATTACATCGGCAGTTTATAATATCATTTACGGGAATGCGGATGTGCGAAAGGAGATCGAATCTCTTTCTAAAAAAATATTTTAATGAAACTGAAGAGTCTGTCTTTCTGGATCTCGGCTGTTTTTCACCCACTGCTGATGGCAACGTACGGTTGCTTGCTTATCTTTTTTTCAATCAAGAATACCATTTTCGATTACTTGACTCCCTTGGGTGTAAAATGGAGGATCACCCTGATCGTTTTTCTTTTCTCCTGTCTTTTTCCGGCCATTAATATTTATATTTTATATAAACTCAAACGAATTCCCAGTCTCACACTTTCTGAGCAAAAGGAAAGAACTTTTCCTTATCTCATGACAGCAGCTTTTTATTTTGGACTTTTTTATTTGCTGCTTGATCTGAATATATGGCCAACCGTAAAACTTTTTGTATTGGGCGGAGGCATTGCCATCCTGCTTGTTTCACTCATCAATTTAAGATACAAGATCAGCGCACATCTTACAGGCGTTGGTGGCCTTTTAGGCGCCCTCATTGCTTTATCTTATTTGTTGAAGTTTGATATGACGCTGTATTATATGATCGTTATTCTGGTCGGAGGAATTCTGGCAAGCGCCCGATTGAATCTGAATGAACATCGTCCATCACAGCTTTATACCGGTTTTGCATTAGGCATTTTTGTTCAGACAGTTTTGTTTTTTATCTGTGGAAAAATTAATTTTATCTAAACGAAAGAAGTGAATTTAGTAAGCGGAGCATCCGGAATCATTGGTTCTCATGTGGCATTGAAATTGTTACTGAGCAACAGACCCGTCATTGCTTGTTCCGGACCATCAAAAAAGAATGAGAACACCCGACGGTTATTTGAATATTACGGAAAAGGAGATCTGTTCAAACAGATCAAGTGGGTTGAGGTGGACCTGAATGATGTTTTTTCTCTCGACCATGTTTTACAAGGGATAGAGAATGTTTTTCATTGCGCAGGATTTGTTTCTTTTAGCAAGAAAGATCGGGAGAAATTATACCATGTAAATGAAAAAGGAACGGAGAACATGGTGCATGCCTGTTTGAAATCGGGAGTTAATCTATGTCATGTGAGCTCGGTCGCAACGATCAATAATAACGACTACAAGGGAGATCTGACGGAAGAAGTGTTTTGGAAAAAAAGCGGCAAAGAGAGTGATTACGCAATAAGCAAATACAATGCAGAGCGAGAGGTGTGGAGAGGAATAGAAGAGGGTTTGAATGCCGTGATCGTTAATCCGGGATTGGTATTATCTCCCGGATTTTGGGATCAAAGCAGTTCTAAGTTGTTTCCGGCTGTTTATCAAGGTTTGAAGTATTATACCAACGGCAAGGCAGGATATGTGAGCGCCGGAGATGTTGCAGATGCCATGATCCAACTGATGGATCGTCGTAAATTTGCGAACCGTTATATCCTCGTTGAAGGAAATTATACATACAAAGAGATCTTTGAGAGGATCAGCAAGTGTTTTAACAGGAACCCACCTCAAAAAGAAGCTTCCCCCGGATTATTGAAATTGGCCTATTATTTGAACCGGTTTGTTTCCCTTTTTTCAGGAAAGGACCCTCGTATAAGTAAGTCCATGTTAAGCTCTGCTTTTAACAAACAGAACTATTCTTCGCGCAAAATAATTGATGAACTAAATTTTAGATTTACTCCTATTCAAGGTGAAATTGAGCGTATAGCCTCCATTTACCTTCAAGAAAGGGCCCAATAGCCCCTAATCAATTGCCCTCCAGCATTTTAAATTTGGCTTGAAATAACATTATTTTGCTTTTTGTAAGTTATTTATCTATCTTAGTCTATTATTTTAAGTATTTCGTATGCACATCGCCATTGCGGGTAACATTGGATCCGGGAAGACTACACTGACCTCACTTCTAGCAAAACATTATAAATGGCATGCGCACTATGAAGACGCAGACGACAACCCTTACCTCAACGATTTTTATGAAGATATGCAGCGTTGGTCATTCAACCTGCAGGTTTATTTCTTGAACAATCGTTTCAATCAAATATTGGATATTCGTAAGGGAAAACACACTGTTGTTCAGGACAGAACCATTTATGAAGATGCTTATATTTTTGCGCCAAATCTTCATGCAATGGGATTGATGACGACACGTGATTACGATAATTATTTTCAATTATTCAAATTAATGGAGGGCCTTATAAAAGCTCCTGATCTTATCATTTATTTAAGAGCAGGCGTTCCTACATTGGTAAAACAGATTCAGAAAAGAGGAAGAGATTACGAAAACAGCATTCGTTTGGATTATTTGAAACGTTTGAATGAAAGATATGAAGCGTGGAGTACCTCTTATGAGGCTGGAAAATTACTTGTTGTAGATGTGGATGATATTAATTTCAGTGAGAGTAAGGAGGATCTGGGGAAAGTTATACGAATGATTGATGCACAACTTAACGGTTTGTTTAAATAGTGAGCGTAACAGTAAATAAGGAAGAAGAATTCTTTGATCTGTATTTTGCAAAGCAGATCGACCAGGCAAAGGCTGGCGGAGAACTCATTCTTGCTTATGACGGAGTTTTGAATACCGAAACAATTTCAAAACTGGAAACTGAGATAGAGGGGAAGATCATGGAAAAAGGCTATCCTAAAGCCGTAGTCAAAAAAGTATTTTTTATTTGCGTAGAATCACTGCAGAACATGTTGATACATGGTCACAGAGATGATACAGGTGCGCAGCATAACTTCTTTATTCTTCATGCTAGTCCAACTGCCGTAAAGGTGAGCGTGGCTAACCTGGTGAACAATTCCGGAATAGATAAACTGAAAAGCGATCTTGACAAGATCAATTCATTTGATAATCCTGCTGATCTTAAACAATTCTATCTCGATCATCTTGAGAATAATGAATTAAGCGATAAAGGTGGTGCCGGTCTCGGATTCATTACCATTGGAATGAAGAGTGGTAATAAACTATACTCTGTATTTGAACCGATCAGCGATACGCGTTCTCTCTTCATGCTTGGCGTGAGCATCAACCTCGAATAAGCATCACTTCTGTTCCAACATCTTTTCCGTAAAATTTGTCAGTTCTATGAATTGTGCAACCGAAAGTTGCTCCGGCCTTTTGTCCAGTAATTCATGATCTGTTTTAATTTCATTTAAAAGGGGCTTAATGGAATTTCTGATCTGTTTTCTTCTTTGATTAAAAGTGGTCTTGATCACTTTAAAAAATAATTCTTCATTGCAGGGAAGTGTTATTACATCATTTCTAGTTAAACGAATGACAGCACTTTTTACTCTTGGCTGCGGACTAAAAACATTTTCGTGCACAGTGAATAAATATTCGATCTTATAATAAGCCTGTAAGAGCACACTGAGTATGCCGTATGTTTTGGTGCCCGGTTTTTCTGCAATTCGTTGCGCAACTTCTTTCTGAAACATGCCTACTACTGAAGGAACATGCGATCGGTATTCCAGCACCCTGAACATGATCTGACTTGAGATATTGTAAGGAAAATTACCAATGATAGAGAATTCATTACCGGCAATTTTAAGAAGATCGGTCTTTAAAAAATCACAGAGCAGTATCTGTTCTTGCTTCTCAGGGTAAAGTCCTTTTAAATAAACAACCGATTCTTCGTCAACATCCAAAGCAAAGAATTTCTTTCTTTCCTCAATAAGATATTTTGTTAGCACGCCGCTACCGGGACCGATTTCGATCACACACTCTTCACCTACCGGAAGCGCATTCACGATCTTTCTTGCAATATTCTCATCACATAAAAAATGCTGACCCAGGTGTTTTTTCGCTCTTACAGGCTGTGCCATCTTCAAGTGGTTTTGGATGTTTTCTTTCCACCCAATTGCATCAGGTAAGCCTTGATCAATTCATCCAGATCTCCATCAAGTACTCCTTGCGCATCTGTGATCTTCAATTCGGTTCGCACATCATTCACCATTTTATAAGGATGAAGTACATAACTTCTGATCTGCGAACCCCATTCGATCTTCATTTTACTGTCTTCAACAGCCTGTCTGGTTTCGTTTCTTTTTCTCAGCTCCAATTCATACAACTGCGATTTCAACATCTGCAACGCTCTCTCTCTGTTTCCGTGCTGCGATCGTTCGATCTGACACACCACAACAATCCCAGTAGGTTTATGCAACATCTGCACCTTTGT
>DAORJH010000197.1:0-5273 GCA_035438925.1 Bacteroidia bacterium
GAGCTACAACGGCTTTTTTCATATAAAGAACATCTCAAAAAATTGTTTTTTTTTAACTTTCATTTAAAAAATAGCTATATTAGCACCTTATTAACTTTAACATAAAGTATGAAAAACTTCACTCGCCTTACTTTAACTGCCGCAGCTACTTGTATTTTAACTACTTCGGCATTTTCTCAAAAAGCGCTTAAGAAAGCAGATGCAGCTTTCGATTCGCACCAGTACTTCAATGCTGTAACTTTATATAAGCAAGTGTATCAGTCTGTTTCTAAGGACAAAAAAGCACAGGTTTTATACAGAACAGGTATTGCGAGTCAAAAGATCAATGACTTTAAAGGAGCAGAGACCTACTATCAAAAAGCAATTGCTTCAAATGTAGATGATCCTGCTGTATATCTTCACTTAGCAGAAGTGTTGAAAGTTCAGTTCAAATATGCAGAAGCAATGACTGAATACAAGAATTACAAAGCCAAAGGTGGTGATGCAAAGAAAGCAGACTTAGGAGTGAAAGCCTGTGAACTTGCTCAACAATGGAAAGATAATCCTTTGCGTTACAAAGTTGAGAACATGTCTTTGATCAATACAAAAGACAGAGATTATTCTCCATGCTATAGCGATAAAAAATACAAGACAATTATTTTTACTTCTAACAGAGAAGGTTCTTTAGGTGGAAACGCTGACGTAGTTACAGGTGTTAATCACTCTGATATCTATGAAACTAAAATGGATAAGAACGGTAAATGGTCAACCCCAGTATTATTACCTCCAGCAATCAGTTCACCAGTGAACGAAGGTCAGGGTTGGGTAAGTAAGAAAGGAGATATGATCTTCTTTACTCGTTGTCCTGAAGAAAAAGGAAAACAAAACAAGTGCGGTGTTTACATGGCTAAGAAACAAGGTAGTACTTGGGGCGAAGCTGCTCGTTTACCATTTAGTTTAGATACAGTTTCCTTCCGTCACCCAAGTTTATCTGCAGATGGTAAGGTTTTATATTTTGCTTCTAGTATGAGTGGTGGTTATGGTAATCTTGATATCTGGAGCTGTACGTATGATGCAAAAGCAAATGTTTGGGGACAACCTAAGAATGCAGGTCCAACTGTGAACACAGAAGGAAATGAGGCTTTTCCAACTATCTCTGATGATGGTAAAAAATTATATTTCGCTTCTGATTATCATCCTGGAATGGGAGGATTGGACATTTTCGTTGCTGAAGCAGGAGCTGATGGAAAATTCAATAAGCCGGTTGAGAACATGAAGTTCCCGATCAACTCATCATTCGATGATCACAGTATCATTTTTGAAGGAAAAAAGAATCGTGGTTTCTTCACTTCTAACCGTGAAGGTGGAAAAGGAAATGATGATATCTATAGTTTCTCATTGCCTCCAATCAACTTTAACTTAAAAGGTATGGTTATCTGCGAAGGTGATCAATTAGGAAAAGGAAAAGGAGAGCCGGTTGAAGCTGTTAAAGTGAAGATCGTAGGATCTGACGGATCTATCAACGAATTCACAACTTCAAAAGACGGATCTTATAACTTAGATAAATTAAAAGAAAAAACTACTTATACAGTATCTACTGAATCAGGTAAGTCATCTAAATCATCTACTTTCAGTCGTGATGGTTATCTTTCAAATCAAGATAAGCGTATCATTACTACTGTAGGTCTTGATAAATCAAAAGATTTCATTGCGGATTTCGCTGTGAAACCGGTTGTTCCAAACTTAAGGATGCCTGAGATTCAGTACGCTTTAGGAAGTGCAGAATTGTTACCAGCCTCTAAGGATTCAATGAATTACTTATATAACATCTTAAAGGATAATCCTGGAATTGTTGTAGAGTTAAATTCACACACAGATACACGTGGTAAAGCTGCTGCTAACATGACACTTTCAACAGCACGTGCTCAGTCTTGCGTTGACTACTTAGTAAAAGAAAAAGAAATTCCAGCTGCTCGTTTAACAGCAAAAGGATTGGGTATGACTCAGCCTTTGATCTCTGACGCAGTAATTAAAAATGCGAAAACTAAAGAAGAGAAAGAGGCCTTACATCAAAAGAATCGTCGAACAACTTTCAAAGTATTGAGCTTTGATTATGTTGATCCAAATGCTCCTAAGACCGGAAATGGTACAGGTGGTGGAAACACCAACAAGCCGAAAGATCCGGATGATGAAGAAGAAGAATAGAATTAATAAGACCCTCACTGAAAAGTGGGGGTTTTTTATTGATCAGATTTGTTTTGAGAAATAGCTCCAAACGGGATCGTCAAAGAGAGGCTTACAGATCAATTTGACTGCTTCCTTTTTCACGGGATGAATGAATTCAGCTGCGTAACTGTGTAAGTGAATGAAGCCACCTTTATTTCCCCTTTTAGCCCCATATTTCACGTCTCCCTTTATCGGACATCCAATAGAAGATAGTTGCGTCCTGATCTGATGATGACGTCCTGTATGAAGCGTAATGAGCAAGAGATGGTAATTATCCGATGAACAAAGATGTTCGTAGTCAAGTTCTGCACGCTGACTTCCCGGAACTTCTTTCAGATAGCATTCACTGGTATTAGAGCGCTCATCTTTTTTAAGCCAATGAACCAGTTTGCCTTTATTTTCTTTTGGCATAGCGGAAACCACGGCCAGGTACTGTTTGTGAATATTCTTTTCCCGGAATAATTCATTGAAACGACTGAGTGCTTTGCTTGTTTTTGCAAAAATAATAAGTCCACTTACCGGCCTGTCTATTCGATGAATTACACCACAAAATACATTTCCGGGTTTATGATCTCTTTCTTTAATGAAGTCTTTTACTTTTTCGCTGAGTGGTCTGTCTCCGGTTTTATCGCCCTGCACGATCTCTGAAGGCAGTTTGTTTATGACAATGATGTGATTGTCCTCATAAACGATCCTGTCAATGATACCTTGCTCCTTATTTGTCGATTCTTCCAATTAGCGTATACCGGTTTTGATATTCTTTCTGACAGGCTTAAAGATACTGTTTAGTTTGTATTCAATTCCTCCACTGGGTGAGAGCGCGGGAGATTGTGCCAGATAACCATTATTGTCAATTAAAAAATAAGCCTCGCTTCCAGTCACGAAATAGGATTCTTTCGCATTCTTTTGTATTCGTTTATCTGAATTATACCAAATGTTCCAGTCCAGTTTTGGATTGGCTTTTATGAATCCGGTGTAAGTTGAAAGACTATCGTCAGTGCAAATACTGACAAACAACAATCGGTCTCCCATTTTTTTCTTGAGGGAAGCGATCTTGTACATTTCTCTTGCACTCTCTGTCTTTTTGGTGGAGAAAAAATTAAGATAGATCCATTTTCCTTTCAGTTCGACAAGATCACTGATGCCACCGGTTTTGTTTCTGGCTTTGATCATTGGAGCAGGGGAGCCATTCTGCATTTTATTGAAGTAGCCCAGCATATGTGCTGTGATCTCTCTGTGTTTTTCGATTTTTGTTTCTACGTTAATATCCGACACGATCTTTCTGACGGCATTCGGGTCGAATTCTGCACTGTAATAAAGTTCCCACAAATTTTTAATGATAACCAATTCTCTGAGTGAATCATTCTTCATTGTTTTTTCTGCCAGCATGAATTCATTTAAAAGATGATAATCACCCTTTACATTGATGATGTTAAAGAGTGTTTCTCCTTTTCGGGAAGAAGCAACGGTTTTGAGATAGCCTGAAAAACAAGAATTAAAAAAATTCATGTATTCTGCATGATGATACTGAATTGTTTTGTTGTGAATATAATTTCCTATCAGGTAGTTTTCTCCTCTCGAAACGCTCGCATTGATAGAAGCGATGGAGTATTGATAGTAACTTTTGAAATAAGGGTTTTTGATCTTCGCATACCTTTTATCGCAGATCAATTGCAGTGAATCTGCTTTACGGAAAATCAAGGGCCTTGAAAGATACTTTTCGCCAACACTCAGAAAAAGGCTATTATACACTCTTTGATAATCAAATATCAAAGCATTCAATTCTGTACTATCTTTTCCTATAACGCCAATATTCACTTCTAGTTCTGCATCGTTCCTATAATCTGCTGCCTGTTCCAGTTCGGGGATAGTAATACCGTAAACAAAATCGGGACTGACATATAATTTTCCAATGACATTATTTATACGAAGTATGACAGGTTGCGTGTAATTACTTTGCATGTTCAGTTCAAAGTAACCATCTGTCTGAATGGTATCGGAAGCTTCTTTTTGTCTAAGTCCTGTAATATGATCTTGGATACTTAGTAACTCAATGCTCTTTCCTTTGTAAGAAAGATGTGCCTTGCCTTTGATCTTTATATTCTGAGAATAGAAAATCGAATGAGTACAAATAAGAAACAGGAAAAGTATTTTCGGGAACATGTTTCTTATAATGCGATTTTCAGACAAAGGTTACGTTTTTTAATAAAAGAGGTATGAACCAAAATTACAATAAAAATCCCGATACCTTTCGGTACCGGGATCTACATTTAAGATTCATTCTGATTATCGGAAGAGACTGATATTCCCTTTTTGTTCATAATCCTTATCATCTTTGCCTTTTGCTTTAATGATATAGAAATAAACCCCTGCCGCACATTCTGCACCTGCAAAGTTCTTTCCATCCCAGGCAATATTTCCGGTAGAGCTGGTAGTTTCGTAAACCTTTCCACCCCAACGATCGATGATCACTGCATTGATCTCTTTTAAATTAGCAACTTTCAAGAAGAATACATCATTATTTCCATCACCATTCGGAGTGAATACATTCGGTACTTCTAACTTGGAAGGAATATCTACACGGATGGTCTTGTAAGCTGTATCCACGCAAGTTCCTTTAGTAGCGATCAACATTACGGTATAAGTTCCGGGATTTGAATAAACCATAGAGGTCATGGCTGTTGAGCTTGTAGTCAAAATGCTTCCGTTACCAAAACTCCACACCGAAGTAATGCTGCTGGTTCCGAAACTACTGCTTGTGTTGTTGAAGAACTCAACTGTTAATGGAGCATAACCTGAGGCAGGACTAGGGTCCAGATCAGCGTTCAATCCACCGGCCACAACGTTAACGGTTCCTGTAGCGCTACAGCCGGTTAGTGTATTCGTTACAACCCACACATACATTCCTGTTAAAGAAACACCAATGCTGTTAGAAGGAGTTCCACTTAAATCTGGATTTGTAGTTATTGTAGTAATCGCATTAGTAGGACTAAATGAAGCGCCTAATGGGTAGTTAGTGATCAAATATCTTATGCCACCTGTCATTGTTCCGGTCAATGCTAAATTCA
>DAORJH010000198.1:0-5227 GCA_035438925.1 Bacteroidia bacterium
CTAAGCCGAGATGCACATCCTGAAAAATTTGATAGCCACTGCCATCCGGTCCTCGGTGGGAAAGCGAATCGGTGAATGTTTTCAGCTTCTGTTCGCTCAGATTCTTATTGTTTAAATGCCATATGCCTGCGATACCACACATTTAATTCAATATTTCCTTTACAGTTTGCAAAATTCTTGATTCGTCTTTTTCAGAGGATAATTTTTCTGCAGATCTCACGCATTGCTCCTTGAAATGCATGACTTTTTCTCGGTCTATTGTTTTGAGTAATTTTACTATTGATGATGAAGTGTATCCTTCAAATACCATTCCGATATCGTTACTTACAATAAGATTCTTGAGGGAGGTGTTTGGACTTGTAATGACAGCCAGTTTCGCCTGAACAAATTCGAAGATCTTGTTTGGAAGGGCAAATTCATGGTTGATATTTCCTTCCGGTAATAAATGAATTCCGATATCATATTGATTGATCGTTTCAATGATCATCTCATAAGGTACAGGATCTTTGAAGATTACTCCTTTCGAACTGTATTTGTCTTTAAGGGATCTGAGGTAATTTTCATCTGTTGGTTTTAACATGAAGGTAAGTTCGAATTTCTCACTTTCCAAAAGGATCGCCTCAGCAATTTCTTCTAATTTTCTCTGTGGCATGGCGCCACCATGATGGATGATCCTTATTTTACCGTTGTTTTTAGAAGGAGGAATAGAAGTATAAGGTTTTGAATTATGAACGACAATCGCTTTACAATTATACCTCTTCGAATAAAAGTCAGCGATCTCTGCATTCACAGTGAATAATGCAGAACATTGTGGTAGATGTTTTTTCAATTCGGCATCGATCTTTTCCGATTGGCTTTTCATCCACTCCTTGTCATCTTCAAATTCAAACGCATAGATCTCGTGCGCATTGAAAATGACCGGCACTTTGAGATTGTTCTTCAATTGAATTGCGATTGGAAGAGCAGGAGGATGATGACTAATAACAAGATCAGGACGAGTTTTTTCCAATTTCCTCAGATCGGATCCTGAATAGAATGGATTATCACCTGATATCGAAAAAATGATTTTGTTGATCAGAGTGAAAGGAAACCTGAGAAAGCTAGGAAGTTGGTGATGAAAATTAATGTATCGTTTGCTTTCAGTTCCTTGTAATTTTATAAATCCAATTCTGTTGTCATTTACAGGACTTAAACCGGCAGTCACGATCTTGAATTCAGAACGTAAAGCATTGCATTGCATCAGTAACCTGGGTTCAGAATGGTGATCAGAAGAACAGATGATCAGGACGGTTTTCAAGTAACTTTGAATTTTTTCTTTAGACCTAAAGGGTAGGCTATCTTGAACAGATAGATATAGTATAGACGTACCCAAAGTCTGGGAAAGAAAGAGATCTTATCATATCCGAATACATCATGAGATACGATGGGTAAATTCATGATCTTTTCAAATTCTTCTTCCGTCAGATCCCATTTTTTTATCACATATTTTTTATCCGCTTCCTGATCTGCTAATGGATAAGGTGGTTCATTCATTTGTTCCAATGCCTTTTCTCGTGCAAGAAATCCTGATCGGATAAGCGTTGATAAATGCGCTTTTCTTTTATCGATGTTGAATTTACGAGGTAATATATACCCCTGGTAGAATCGTGTGAAGATCGATTCGTAATGTTTGTATTGATAGGGTTTGTAATCAAATTTATCAGCTAATAATTTTTTAACGACATGCCAGTCGTATTCAATGAAATTCAAAGGGCTCATTGTTTTGATATCATGTACATGCTCATTATAGTAAAGTTCAGTTTCACTGATAGTCGGAAATTTTTTCAATTTCACTTTGCCATATTTAGCGTGGATATTGCGAAGATTGGTAAGATCGAATTTCTTTTCGATGCTCCAGTCTCTTGGCATTCCGAATTCTGTTCTGAAATTGTAACCGTCCAGTATATAATGGATGTTGTTTTCTTTGGCAAGCTTGTAAAGGATGGCAAATATCAATTGATCAGTTGGGACCTCAATATCAAGTACTGAAGCTTTGAAGTAAGCAAGTTGAAGATCTTTGAATTCTTCCCAATCGATCACATAGGTGTAAAGATCGTAGCCAAGACGTGTAACGATGTTGGTGATGTTGTTTACAGCCAGCTCAGAGTTCCATCCATTATCGAAATGTACGACAAGAGGACGCAAACCCCATTCCTTCACCAGTACCGCAAGATACGAACTGTCAAGTCCCCCACTCATACCGATCACACAGTCATATTTATTGCCTTCACCTTTCAATTTAACCAGAGCAAGTGCTTTTCGCAATTCCTCATCTCTGATGTTACGTGGTTTATTTACGGAAACGGTCGCTGCTTTATCATAATCGGTACAATACGAACAAACTCCATTCTCATTAAAAGAAATGAATTTAGTACTTGTATCCAAGACACAACGTGTGCAGATTTTATAAGATTCAGGGCTCATTAATTATTCGAGAAAGTATTCAGGATAGAATCGGTGAATTTATAATCAAGTGGGTTCAGATAATCTATTGCTTGTGTAGAATTTGAAAATGCTAACTGTATTTCTTTTAGTAATTGTTCTGAGTCTTTTGCGAAGTGAACTCCTTTCTCTCTTGTCATTTTTCGGAAACGTTCAAAAGAAATGACTGGGATGGAAAAAGCAAGAGCTTCATACAACATCATTGAGGTGGCGCAGATCAATACATCGCATTTTGCCAAAACTTCTGCAGCACTTTCTTTCTTTGGATCACTGAATTGAATATTCAATTGTGATGGTAGTTGTCCCATGTTACCTGAAGAATTCGCAGGATGGATACGAAGCGTAAATTCATATTCTTTGAGTTCAGAGGTATATGTATTAAAAAGATCCAATACTTCTTTTCTGATATCCAGACTTGCAAGATCGAAATCCTGAAAAGCGATGAGCACTTTTCGTTTACCTGATTTTGTAGTTTTTTTTAATTTAAAACTGGAACCAAGAAGACCACTGTTCTTTTCATTCCAGTTTGTATCCTGCTTGCGAAGTATACCAAGCCATTCTTTTCCGAGACAAGCTATTTTATCAGGGATCAAAAGGTCCTTGTGACTTAGATTTCCCAAGCCGTGATAATAAAAATTATCGTCAGTGAAAACGCCATGCTGAATCTCAAGAACATTAACACCACTTTTCCTACAAGCCATTACCACCCACTTATCAGAGTAAAGTGAACGGGCCGTAACTGTTTGCACATTGAGTTTTCGGATGATGTTTTCTAATTGGTGGCTGGCAGATAATGCGAAATGAATTTGAGGATAAATGCCATCTAAGGCGTTTTCATCTAACAAACTTAAATGTACGGAGAGAAACTCCTTGAACTTTTGTATAACGAGTTTGTCTTTTTCGGAAAGTTCAATTTTCTTTTTAAGATCGAAGGAAAGAAAAAGATCATATTCTTTTCTTCTTTTTATTCTGTGATCATAATTTGGAAGAACAAATGCAATTTTTCTTCCTTTCTCCTTCTCGTGCAGTATCAGATCCTGTAATTCGACTGATTGGTCGTTTGCATCTCGAAAGCCGGATGTAGCTATAAATAATTCCGAATATTTTCCGGAATGATCACTTAATAGATCGAATTGTTGCTGGTATTGTTTCTTTAATTTGTTTTCTTTATAACGGGCGATCTTGTTTTTTACTTTAGATAAAAGGTCCAAATTTGTTTTGACTTCCGCTTCTTCCTTTGCATAGGAATAAGTTGTGTATTTATTGATCTCAGTCAAATACCTGTTTCTGTAGCACATTTCAAGATAGAACCTGCAAATGCCATAAAGCGAGAAATCATTTATACGAAATGTATTCAGTCCGGAAGTGTTTTCCAGTTGCGTGAAAACTTTTTTTATCTCAATATCAGGTGTAGTGTAGATCAAGCGTAACCTCCAATGCGAACGTAGAAAGAGTTTAATAGTTCTTTTTGTTTGTGAATATCTATGAATGAATCTATATTACCACTTAGCCAGTTCTTTGTTTGTAAAAAGAGACCAGGTTTGTATTTTTCATCAAGGGAATAATCGATTCCCTCTGCCATATTGATGGCAACACTTCCCAGGTTTTGGATCTGTAGTTTTTCAAGTGGACGGAAGATCAATCTGTGTTTAAGTGTGAGGATCTCTACTGAAAATCTTCCAGGTGTTCTCCAGTCAGCATGATAAGAAAACAAAGCTCCGGACTTGCTGATGCCGGCACCAGAGAAATTAGAAGAATTCCGGTGCCAATCGATCTCATTTTTGCCTGTAACAAAGCATGAAAGATCTTTAGGTTCACCTCCGAGGAAGAAAGCTAGATCAATCACATGAGTTGAGTTTCCAAGAAACCAGTTTTGAAGTTCTGCTTCTGTTTTCTGATCGCGGATGGCCTGGATCTGATGGGACCATTCCGTGAATTCAAAATTATAGGATCGAACACCACCATCTTCTTTGATGATCTCGATCGCTTTCTGAACAGATTGATAGAATCTTCGGTTGTAGGCTAAAAGTATTTGGGCTTTCTTTTCTTTTGCTTTTTCACTTAGCAGATCGATCTCTTGATAGTAAGCAACGCCCGGTTTTTCTAATAAGATATTTTTGCAATCATTCTCAAGTAAGGTAAGAGTAACATTGGATAACTGATCGATTCCAACAGCGTTGATGACATATTCCGGTGCCTTAGCGCCCGATTTGAAATAATTCTCAATTCCTCCTGTAACTGGTTTAATTCCGGTCAATTCTTCAAACTGATTGGCTCTTTTTTCTCCTCTTCCGATCACGAGGAGATCAATATTCATTCCTAAAAGCACTTTTGCATGATCTACTGCCATTAAACCTGTTCCAATGATCCAAACTTTTTTCATATTTCGGTATATAAATTGATCTCGCAGTTGCGATTCTTTATTATTTTCTGTTCTCTTTTGTTCAATGAATTATTGACGATCAGTAATTCAAAGGAGTTTAGTTCGTTGAATGAGATGTACGCTAAAGTCAAATTACCCTCTAACTGGAATGCGATAGGTCCGGTTTCTATTTGAAACTCTCCTTTTTTATTCTTGTTCAGATGTTTGATGGGAAATTGGATTTCCTGCTCATTTGTTTGAATATGACACTGAGCTGCACTATGGATAAGTTCATTTGGATCGCACTTCTTCATTTCTTTTTTATAGAAGAGATTTAATTTGTGATACTTGAAGATCTCGTTTTGACCGGAATGCGTATCATCT
>DAORJH010000199.1:0-5203 GCA_035438925.1 Bacteroidia bacterium
CTCCTCTCACCTATTCGGATTCTTTTCCGTATTTAATCCTGATGCTGTAAAAGACGTGAAGTTGATCAAAGGTGGAATTCCATCACAGTACGGAGGAAGAGTATCTTCTATTTTGGATATTCGCATGAAAGAAGGTAACAGCAAACAGTTGAATGTGAATGGTGGTGTTGGAACGATCTTTAGCCGACTAAGTATTGAAGCCCCTATCATCAAAGACAAAATGAGTTTTATTGTTGCCGGCAGAAGAAGTTACATTGACGCATTAGTAAAACCATTTGTAAAAAAAACGAGTCCTATTAAGAACAGTGACTTTTACTTTTACGATCTAACAGCAAAGATCAACTACAGGATCAATGACAAAAACACTGTTTTTATGAGTGGTTATTTTGGTAGAGATGTTTTTGGCGCTGCTGCCTTTAAGTTCAACTGGGGTAATTCAACAGCAACATTGAGGTGGAATCACATCTTCAACAATAAGCTCTTCATGAATGTGACTTCTTTTTACAGTAATTACCAGTATTTTCTCGGGTTTAGTCTTTCTCAGCTCAATCAGAAATTTGAGTGGACAAGTAATGTGATCAATTACAGCGTTAAGCCTGATTTCTCGTATTACCTGAACAGTAAAAACACCATTCGATTTGGCGCGCAGGCTTTGATGTATGACTTCAGGCCTTATGATGCATTCGGACAATTCGAAGAAGGAAATAGAGTTAAATTCACTTCCACTAAAAGATATGGAGTCGAGTACTCTGCATATATCGGTAATGAACAGAAGGTGAGACCCCGTTTAACAATTGAGTACGGATTGAGAGTGAGTCTTTACACCAACACTGGTAAAGGAACTGCTTACTATTTCAGAGATACTATTCCCAATGAACCTGCTCCATTTGACAGCTCACGTGTTTTTGCGAACGGAGAAGTAATTAAATCTTACGCTAATCCCGAACCTAGATTGTCTGTGAATTATGTGATCAATTCCGTAAGCTCGATAAAGACAAGTTACAACAGAATGGCACAATACATTCAGTTAATAAGCAACACCGCTGCGAGTACACCTTTAGATGTTTACACCATTGCTTCCAACAATGTGAAACCATTGCTTGCAGATCAGGGAAGCATTGGTTACTTCAGGAATTTCAAAGACAACACCTTTGAAACTTCCGTAGAACTTTATTACAAATACATGCAAAACCAGCTTGATTACGTTGACAATGCTGACCTATTTATCAACGAAAAAGTAGAGGGACAGTTGTTGCAGGGATTAGGAAGAGCTTACGGGAGTGAATTTTATATTAAGAAAAATAAAGGAAAACTGAATGGTTGGATCAGTTATACGCTAAGTAAAACAGAACGTCTGGTGAACGGGATCAGCAACGATAAATGGTTCTACAGTAAATACGACAGAACACATTGCGTCAATACCAGTTTGAACTATGACATCACAAAAAGATGGAACGTATCAGCCAATTTTGTTTATTTGAGTGGAACGCCGGCTACCTTCCCGAATTCTAAAGTGCAGATACAGGGCCTTAATATTCCTTACAACACCACAGGAATGAGGAACAATTATCGTATCACGCCTTATCACCGACTTGACTTTGGTGCAACCTACGAATTCAAAAAGAACGAAACCAGAAGATACAAACAAACACTTGTGTTCAGTGTTTACAATGTATATAATCGCAGAAATGCATTCAGCATTTATTTCAGAACGAAAGAAGGTGAAACAAATCAAACGGAAGCAGTCCGTTTCTCTGTGATCGGTTCAGTAGTTCCTGCAGTAACGTATAATTTCAAATTCTAAATGAAAAAAGATAAAAGCATACTTCTTCTTTTAAGCGCCATGCTGCTTTTGATTTCTTGCGAAGATCCGATTCAGATCAAATTGGATGAAGGTTCGAAAACATATGTTATTGACGCTTTCGTGAATGATCTTAGAAAGGATCAAGTCATTAAAGTTAAAACCACTTACTCTTATTTTTCCAACCAGGAAGCTCCCGGTGTGGTCGGAGCCATAGTTGTTCTAAAAGACCTTTCAGCCAACAAAGCGTATACCTTTAATCATACAAGTAACGGAAATTATGTCTATCCCATTGGATTGACTGATACCATCGCAAAAGTGAATCATCAGTATGAACTAAATATAACGATCGACGGATTCACTTATACTTCACTTACAACACAAAAAAGAACAGCTAAAGTGGATACCATTCTTTCTATTCCTGAAGAATCGATCGGTCCACCGAAAACAGACACTATTTACAATTGCTTACTCATCGCAAGAGATAAGGCAGATAACAATCCTGACTATTACTGGCTGCGTTCTTTCCGAAATGACTCCCTCATTGATGAACCCAATGAAGTGAACATTTGTGTGGATGGAACACAAGGAGTAGTGATTGATGCCGCAACCGATTCCATTTTATTTACTCCTCCATCTACCTTCTTTAACTTCAAACAATTCAGGAAAAATGCAAAAGTTGGAATAGAAATCCATTCGATTTCTAAGGACAATTATTACTTCTTCATTCAGGCTTCTGCACAGATCAACAATGGTGGATTGTTTGCTACCACTCCCGAAAATGTAAAAACCAATATTGAAAATCCTGCCGGCGCTAAAACAAAAGCGATCGGAAGATTCAATATGGCCACCGTTGCTACTTACTCTTGCTTCGTAAAGTAGTCTGCCTTTCTTTGATTTTATCGTTTTATTCGCTTACTTTGACAGGTATACTTTACCTGTCATGAAAAAAATCTGCCTGACCCTTTCTATTCTATTCGGATTAAATCTAACTCTTGCTTCTCAATGTGGCGACTCTGCAGTTTATTCCGGTTTTCGAAATAAATGGAATAATAAAGTGGAGATGTTCAAAGAAAGCAGCTGGAAGCTACCGGAAATTGAATTTGACAAAGCACAGGCAGATACCTTTGAAATTGTTCATTCCATTCAGCGTGGCGGGATCAATATGATCATCAATCTCACTAAACAAAGATGCATTAAACGACTCTCATTGCTTGTGAATAAATACGAGAATATAGATGTTCAGTCACAGGTTGCGATGACCTATTTATTGGAATTCTTCAATTTTGAGCTGAATTCATCTGAAAGACAAAAAACAATAGAAGCTCTTAAAAAAGAGGCCGAGCTGAAAAAATCGCCAGTTTCAAAACAGATCAGCAAAAACACTTATTTGTTTGAACCAGGTATGATCGTAAATGTTCTCACCGTCTTCATAGGCAAATAACTTTCACTTCAAGATCTTTTTAATCCTTTCTGTGATCTCAAGAACAGCAGGGCAGATCATGGTGTTCTTGTAGGTGAGATCCAGGATTTGCTGTATTTTCTTTCTGTCCGTATGTGGATATTCCCTGCAGGCATTTGGACGCGATTCATAGATCAGACAATAATTTTCAGCATCAAGGAAGGGACAAGGAGCAATGCGAAAAACCAGATCTCCGTCTTCGTCACGTTTAAGGTATTTATCAGTAAATTCTCCCGGTTTCAATTTGACAGCCTTTGCTGCCCTTTCCACATCTCTCTCATAAAATATTGGTGACGTTGTTTTGCAACAATTGGCACAACTTAAGCAGTCTGTGTGTTCAAAAACCTCTTCGTGTAACTGATGGACTACTTCATCAAGATTCTTTGGGGATTTGAGTTTAAGTCTGCGGTAAAAGGTCTCATTCTCCTTTTTCAGATTAGCTGCTGTCTTGTTAAATTGCGAAAGATCCAATTCATTATAAATTAAAAAAGCTGCCTCTAAAGGCAGCTTTCTGTTCTTACTTCGCTTTTTTAGCGGTCTTTTTTGCTGCTGCCTTTTTTCCCGGCTTAGCTGCAGTTTTCTTTGTGGCCTTTTTTCTAGGTCGGCGTACACCATATGTTCCAATATGAATTTTGCCTTTTTTACTCTTTTTATCTCCTTTTCCCATAAACTAATTTGTTTTATTGCGTAAAAGTAAAAAATTATCTTTACGAATCAAACTAGTGAACCAAAGCTTTAAGAAACAAGAGCGGCTTTGTAGCCGTAAACAAACTGAATTTCTCTTTACTAAAGGGAAGCACAGAACATTGCAGCCATTGAGGTTCACCTGGATTGTCAGCACTGTACCGCAGGAATTCCCCGTAAAAGTGATGTTTGTTGTTCCTAAAAAACTTTTTAAAAGGGCTCATGACAGAAATCTGCTGAAAAGAAGAATGAGAGAAGCCTATAGGAAAAACAAAACCTTGTTGTACGAACGATTAATTGCCCATGAAAAGAAAGGTTTACTTGCTTTTGTTTATGTAGGAAAGTCAAGCGAAGACTACGCAGTAATAGAAAAGACGATAGTAAGTTGCCTTGAAAAGATTAGTTGATCAGCGTTTATTGGCTTCCTTGATGTAAGCATCCAATGTGCCAACCATGCTAGGAATTGGAGGAGTTGGAGCAAAAATATCTAACCTGTATCCCAATTCTTTAACGGTTAAAGCAGCTGTATGTCCGAAGGCTGCAATTCGTGTTCCGCCTTGTTTAAAGTTCGGAAAATTTGCCTTTAGTGACTTTACGCCTGCAGGTGTAAAGAAGACAAGAATATCATAATCCGCTAATGATTTCAAGTCGCTGAGATCTGCACTCACCGTTTTATAGAATACTCCTTTGGTATAATTTATTTTAAGTTCGTCAAGAAATTCAACAATTTGTTCCTTATGAACATCGCTTACAGGAAGTAGAAACTTCTCTTCCTTGTTCTTTCTTATCACATCTACAAGATCAAGCATGGTTCCATGACCAAAAAAGATCTTTCTTTTACGGTATTGTATATACTTTTGCAGGTAATAAGCGGTCTGTTCGTTGATGCAAAAATATTTCATTGTTTCAGGAACAGTAACACGCATTTCATTGCACATTTTGAAATAATGATCAACAGAAAGTTTGCTTGTTAAGATGACAGCTCCGTGTTCGAGAATGTCAATGCGCTGAGCCCTGAAATCCTGTGAACTCAGACCTTCAACTTTTATAAACTGTCTGAAATTTAAAAGCAGGTTGTGCTTCTTTCCTAATAAAATATAGGGATTTTTATCAGGCTCAACCGGCTTCGGCTGAGAAATAAGCAAACTCTTTACTCTATTCTTAGGATAATTACTCACCTCAATTTTAGGTGGTGGTGGGAATGTTATCCTGGGCTTTTTCGAAGCCTTTCTTACTTGCTTTAAAGGAATGGTATC
>DAORJH010000200.1:0-5190 GCA_035438925.1 Bacteroidia bacterium
AGAATATGTTTCTGTGAAGACCGGGAGAGAACATGGCTTTATTTGAACGCAAAATAACTCCAATAATTGTAATTCGGCCTAATTTTAAACGAATCTCTAAAGTTCGTATCCAAACGACCCTTGGGCCATGCAAATTGCAATAAAGATCGGCTAGAATTAGTTTCCGAAATCAGAAAGAAACTTGATCCTCATGATCCTGATCTCTTCTTCCGTATAATCATTTTCACCTAATTCACTCAGCGCTTCTTTGATACTGTCGCTTTGACTCTCTTTGAAATATTCAAGGATCTCATCTTGTTTTTCCTCATCCACATTCTCCTCAATATAATAGTTGATGTTCACTTTGGTTCCCGAGGCGACAATGGTTTCGATCTCTCCTAAAAGTTCTGGCAATTTCAGATTCTTGCTTTTTGCCATATCATTCAGACTGATCTTTCTGTCGATATTCTGAATGATATAAACTTTTAAGCCGGATTTATTTACGACAGACTTAATGACCATATCACTCGGTCTTTCGATCTCATTCTCCTCTACATAATTCTTGATAAGATCAAGTATTGGTTTTCCAAATTTGCTGGCTTTTCCGGTCCCAACCCCACTGATCTTGGTAAGTTCATCCATGGTGATCGGATACTGTATGGCCATTTCTTCTAAGGAAGTTTCCTGAAAGATCACATAAGGTGGTAAACCTTTTGCTTTCGCTGTTTTCTTCACAACTTCTTTCAGCATGGCATAAAGCGTTTCATCGGCAGCGGCGCTTCCTCCTTTTCCTCCGGTTAAAAGATCTTCTTCATCTTTATCTGTATTGGCGTAATCGTGGTCGCGGGTGAATTTTATACTCTGTGGTTTTTTCAAAAAGGCATGTCCTTTTTCAGTCACTCTCAGTAATCCGTAATTTTCGATGTCTTTCGCTAGAAATCCATTCACAATGGCTTGTCTTAATACTGCCATCCAGAATTTTTCATCCTTATCATCTTCAACTCCTTTACCCCAGGTTTCAAGTGAATTGTGTTTATAAGATTTAGCCACAGCAGTAAGCGTGCCCATAAGAACATGGATCACATCTTTGATCTTGTGCTTTTCTTTTATTTCAAGTACACATTGCAACACAAGCTCCAGATCTTCTTTTGCTTCAAATTTAGGCTTCGGATTATGGCAGTTATCACACATGCCGTTGCATTTCTTTTCTTCAAATTCTTCTCCGAAATAATGAAGGAGGAATTTCCTTCTGCAACTGCTGGTCTCAGCGAAAGAAGCTGTTTCAGACAGCATTTGTTTACCTATTTCCTGTTCAGCAACCGGTTTATCTTTCATGAATTTCTCCAGTTTGATGATATCATCATAACTGTAAAAAGTGACACAATTTCCTTCGCCTCCATCACGTCCTGCTCTTCCGGTTTCCTGGTAATAACCTTCTAGAGATTTCGGAATATCGTGATGGATCACGTAACGTACATCTGGTTTATCAATTCCCATACCAAAGGCGATCGTTGCTACGATCACATGCAGGTCTTCCATGAGGAATCCATCCTGTGTTTTCGCTCTTTCCTTTGCATCCAAACCGGCATGATATGGAGCGGCCTTTATTCCATTCACCTTTAATGCTTCTGCGATCTCTTCTACTTTCTTTCTGCTTAAGCAATAAATGATGCCACTTTTACCGTTGTTCTGTTTTACATATTTAATGATCTCTTTTATAACGTTTTGTTTTGGACGAACATTATAAAATAGATTAGGTCGGTTGAATGAGGATTTATAAAGTGTTGCATTCAGCATTCCCAGGTTCTTCTGAATGTCCTGCTGTACTTTTGGTGTTGCAGTGGCTGTAAGTGCTATTACAGGCACGCTTCCTACCGCATCAATGATGGGTCTTAGACGACGGTATTCCGGCCTGAAATCATGTCCCCACTCCGATATACAATGCGCCTCATCAATACCAAAAAAGGAGATCTTGAATTCTTTGAAAAATGCAATATTGTCTTCTTTTGTTAAGGTCTCCGGAGCAACATACAATAATTTGGTCTTGCCGCTGGTCACATCTTTCTTTACTCTGGCTATTTCGCTTTTATTAAGAGAAGAGTTTAAAAAATGGGCAATTCCACTTTCTTGACTGAACCCGCGGATGGCATCCACCTGATTCTTCATTAAGGCAATTAAAGGAGATACAATGATGGCTGTTCCCTCGCTTAAAATGGCAGGAAGCTGATAGCATAAGCTCTTTCCTCCTCCTGTTGGCATGATAACAAAAGTGTCATTTCCACTCAGTAAATTCTTGATGATCTTTTCCTGGTTTCCTTTAAATTTATCAAATCCAAAAAATCCTTTTAACGCATCTAATAATACTCCAGTTTCTGGTTCGGCAATCATAATTTCTGTGTTCTGTTTGTGTGTAATTTGTGTATGTTATATAAAGATATACAATTATTTTCTTGCCGAACAAAATAATTAGTTAGGTGAACGAATAATTTAGATGATTTAACTGAAAAGAGGGATGGAATAATTCCGTCGTCTAAAGATTGGGATTCATCTTAGGGTAATTTCTCAGCAAATAGAAAATAGATATGACAGAAATCACTAATCCAATGTAAAAACTTGTGCCTGTTTGCTTGCTTAATATAAAAAAAAGTGTTTTAGAAAAGAAGGCCAAGAGATAAAGTTGCACACCCCATTGTTTGTAATACCAAATTCCTACGCAGGAAATAAAATTAGCAGCAACGAGAATACCGTACAAAGCCGGCATTAAAATACCCAATTTTTTAATTGCCGGTGAAAATACCTGAGGAAAGGTGAATACGGTTGACAGGTATCCAATAACACAAATGATGGTTATGATTTTCGGTCTTTTCATCTTTAATTGCTTCGTATTGCTTCCACCGGGTCTAACTGGCTGGCACTATAGGCTGGTATGAATCCACTGATGACTCCAATTAAAATAGAAATTGTAAAAGCAAGAACAATGTTTGCGCCGGTTAGGGTAATTTCCATGTCAATGGAATCTTTGCCCAATGCCATCACGATCCAGGTAAGTAACAATCCGAAAGTTCCTCCAACCAAACTCAAGATCACACTCTCACTCAGAAATTGAAATAATATAAATAGATTTTTAGCACCCAGGCTTTTTTGTATACCGATCAAACTTGTTCGTTCACGTACCGAAACAAACATGATGTTGGCGATTCCAAAACCTCCAACTAGAATGGAGAATCCTCCGATGATCCATCCGGCAGTTCCAAGAACTTCAAAGAATGAATCAAATCCTTTGGTGAGCAAGGAAGTTTCATTCAGTGCAAAATTATCTTTCGCTCCTGGTTTCAGTTTACGAACGCCCCTCATAATTCCTGTGAGCTCATCTGTCAATTGCTTATTGGTTACGCCTGCTTTTGCTTTGCAGTAGATAATTGGGTCCGCTCTTTCTGACCGTGGGTCCATTAACACCCTTGCAAAGTTGAATGGAATGACCACCTGAAAATCAAAACTCGGTCCAAGAATACTTTCCCCTTCTTTTTTGATCACTCCAATGATAACTGCTTTTTGGCCGGATATCTTTATTTCTTTCCCTAGAGGACTTTCATAAGGAAATAATCCTTTTGCAATTTCGGCGCCAACAATAGCAACGCGATAACCAGCCTCCGTTTCATTCTGGGTGAAATATCTACCGTCTGTTAATTCGAAGTTCTTGATCTTATAATATTCGTAGGATACACCACCAATGATGGCATTCTGCACACTGTTGCTTTTGTATTTCACGGTTTTTCTTCTGCCCATTCGGTAAGCAACGGCTTCCGTGCTCTTGCACTTCTTCATTAATTCTTCCATTTCATAATAGCGTGGAGTCGGTCTTTTCATGAATTCCCACCAAGGTTGATCCGGTTCAAAACTCCAGGGCCATTTTTGAACGAAGACAACATTGTTTCCCAACGACTCAACGCTGCTTCGGATGTTATTCTCCAGACTGTCTACTATTGTAAAGACAAGAATGATGGCAAAGATCCCAATGGTAATGCCCAACAAACTCAGGAAGGAACGGAGTTTATTACCGGTAAGTGATTGCCATGCGAAGATGATACTCTCTTTTATCAGTACGCTGTACATTCGATAAAGATAAAAATAAATTAGAGGGTATGTCGATTTGAGAATAAATAATATTCAAACGCTTACCCTCGAATAGAATAGGTTAATAATTGTGTAACTCGCCCAAATACAAGTCGAGATTATTTTGTATTCGAACTACAGATCTTCCAGGAATTTCAGAAGGGCTTCTTTATCCTGTTCACTTAAGGCAATGAATTGATTTCTGCTTTTTTGTCCTTCTCCTCCGTGGAGATCAATTGCTTCCTCAATGCTTCTCGCTCTTCCGTCATGCAAAAGATAATATTGACCTCCCTGTGATTTTTTTGAAAGTCCTAGTCCCCATAAGGCCGGAGTTTTCCATTCATAGCTTTTTGCTTTGCCTTCGGTATAGCCATCATCTAATCCAGAGCCCATATCGTGAAGCAAGAGATCAGTATAAGGACTGAACGCTTTGTTACTGATGGCATTTATAGATGAAATACCACTCGTCCAGTTTTCTTTGTGACATTTTTCGCAACCGATCAGACCGAATATTTTTTTACCAAGCTGGTGATCTGAGGAGCCTGTATTTCTTGGCTCCGGTGCTTTGAGTGTACGCAGATAAAATACAACATTCAATAATTTATTCAATGGTATTTCAGGATCAGGGACAGGATCTCCGTAATTACCCTGAATGCCATTGATCGCAGGTTCATTTGGATTGTAATCGCTGGTAATTCCCATATCTTGAACATATGCATTCGCAGTTTGTTGTATCAAATCAATGGCTCCTGCTTTTTTTCCGAATCTTCCAATGTATTTTCCGTTCGAAGGAATATGATGTGGTTGTGGATGAAAATAAGAGGGAGGATTAATATAATTCGGCACACCGGAAATTCCATCTCCATCAGCATCGTTCGGGTCGGCGTTAATTAGTATTTGTGCATCCGTTAATGCTTCAAGAAAACCCAGACCTGAATTTGCCGGAGGTGTGAATTTGGACGAAGGTGCTCCTGAAGGAATACTTTCAGGTGTATATCCGGGAATGGCTCTGTTTTGAAGTTGTGGTCCACCAAAGTTCAGATACGAATTTCCATTGGTGTCAGACTGGCCGAATCGGATGAGGGTGGTAGAGGGGTG
>DAORJH010000201.1:0-5183 GCA_035438925.1 Bacteroidia bacterium
ATCCTGAAATCAAATTCCGTGACATGAAGTGCACTTCCCTGTGGTTTGAAAATATCGTTATTGGCATCTCCGTTTGGAGAGAATCCTGTAGGCATCACTATATCTGATGTGATATCCGTGAAATAAGCGATCACTTCTTCATTCTGATTGAAATCAATTGCAATAGAATCAAGACTCAATGGAGCATTGTTCTTCGTAACATGTTGCTTCAATTCCCAATGATGAAATACATACGATGTGTTGGTTGGAATGGCGGTCATGTTCATCTGTGTGCTGTAATAGAATCCCTGCCATTTATATTTCGGAAGGATCTCCGAGTTCAACTTCACCACGCCTGCCTCAGGAGGATAAACATCTACTGTAATGTTGTACAATTTTTGTGCTCCGTAACAATTACCCGGACTTCCCAATGAATTCATAACGAAATCACATCTTTTTTCAATGATCTTTCTTAATCGCGTGGTGTTTGTATCGTAGTCACCCATTACACTGGAGAAAGTTCCTGTAGGAAGTGAACTAGGGTCTTCATGAAAACGCAATTCTTTCTGGAACAATTCAACCACCTTGTCATAATGCGAAAGAATATTTTCGCATTTGAATGGTCCGTTCAGCAAGTCCATATAACGGTTCTTGTATTCCAGCTGGAATGATTTGTTTCCTGTTACAGGATGCATTAGGAAACTAAGTATTCTTCCGTGACTGTTACCCGCAAGTGGACTTGGATTATAGGGAGCCGTGTAAGAGGCACAAGGTGAAATGTAGGGATTATTATACACAAGCGTGTTTGTATTGATAGCCGTGAAATTCATAACAGCTGGCATATTCCATAAGTAGTAATGCCATCTTTCTCCGGGTTGAGACATGCTTAGTCCTCTTCCAAAAGAAATGTTGTTATTCCAATGATCACTGTTCATGAAATATGAATTCATGATGTGATAATCAATGAAACTTTCTTTATCCAAACGAGACATTAAAGTATTGTAAAATGTTTGTCCACCCATTGCGCCTGAATACTGAGCAGCATAATCATAAACTTCTTTCTTGAATCTGTCAAGTGGATTGTTGAATGGATAAGCTGTTCTGTAATCTTCTTCAAAGTGTTCAACGTAAGAATCAACACCCTGATGGTATCGTTGTAAATAGATGGAATCTCTTGGCTGTCCTTTGTAATAACTGGTATAATACCAATCATACACCTCACGAAGGTTGAATGCTCCCTGATACATTCCGTTCACGAAAAGGATCATGGGTCGCATGTGAAGTGGATTCACATTCAGTTTGTATTTAGTGGCAAGTGATTGTGCAAAAACGTCCCTGATACCGGTACCACCAGAGCTCATTGGGGTAATGTTTCCATTCTTTCTCGAATGACTTTCAAAATCCCCTCCACTCACATGAAGTGTTGGGAAGAGCGTACGAGAGCTTGTGCCTAAAACAGAATTGTTGAATATGTTCCCTTCGAAGTTACATCCAAATCCACGTCGATCGTCAATGTTCACGTAAAATCCTCTTTGTCCGGTTGCCCAAGCCTCTTGAATGGGTTTGTGAATAGCACCGTAACCTTCTGTCCATTGTGTTTTGTTATCGAAATATTCCACATGAACAGTTGGATCATAAGCGGCAGGTGATCTGAACCAATTGGTATCTGCACATCCAATTGTAACAGCCATAACACTGAATCGGGAATCTAACTGATCAAAACTTCCGTTGATATCTGAGAAATAGGTATTGGTTTGGCAAAAACTTGGAAGATAATTTGGCAGGTCTGGATAACAAAAGGGTTTGGATCCTAATGATGGATCGCAGGTGCCACCGATCTGTTTCGGGAAAGTGATGGCTCTAACAACCATGTTATCCAGAATGATCAGTGGATTTCCTCCACACAAACCTGCACTGGTGTAGGTGTAAACCGGGTCAGTCACAGTTGGCACACAACCATTGGTCGTATAGTGAATTTCGTAACAATTGAGCGTATCAGAACTGTCATAAGCCAGATTGGAACCTCCCAAAAACATGTCAAGTGATTCTCCAATATGTCCCCAACCTGCCTGAGGCGTGAAGGTTGGCATAGGAAGATAATCTTTGTAATAGTTAACCGGTGGATTGGCTAAACTGAAAGAGTGTACTGTGTATACTCTCCAGCCCTGAACTCCCATGATATTCCTGTCTAATCTTCCTCTTGTATGACCGGCCATTGTCTTTTGTACAAAAACAGAATCTCGTATCACACCATTGGGAGTGGTTAAGATCAGCCATTGATTTTTACATTGCTCAATATTGAAACTTGCATGATAGAACCAGTTATTACCGATCTGTCTTGCTTCGTTCTTTCCGGTTAAATAAACGATCCCGATTCCCCCTACTCCCAGGGTATAGGTATTCGGGAACTGCCATTTGTATAGATTGTTACGATCATTACTCAAAAAGTAACCACCCAACGATACGGAAAATGTATGATTGTTCAGGATCTCAACCCAATCACTTTTTACCCCGTAATTATCCGAAATAAGATAATTACCCATACTGTACTCATTGAGCACAATGGCAATACTGTTTGATATCTGAGATTTGGTTTTGTTAAAGATTCCCGCAAAAAGAAGTATCGCAACTGCAAAAATTAAGCCTTTTTTGACCATAATGTCACTAAAAATTTAGTTAATAGACTAAGAATTCAAATATACTAATTAAGTACGTAATAAAATACCAAATCGTTGGATAAAAAGGCCTAATTGTTAAATTAAATTTGTTAATAGCTACTGCTAAAAAGCATACCTTTGCCATCCTCCTAGTTTATGAGCGATTTTATTCATCACGAGTGCGGTGTGGCCATGGTGAGGCTATTGAAGCCGCTTGATCACTACAAGGAAAAATACGGCTCAGCCCGATATGGCCTTCATAAACTGTACCAGTTGATGGAAAAAATGATCAATCGGGGGCAAGATGGGGCCGGAATCGCCACTATAAAACTGGACGCGATACCTGGAACTACTTACATTGACAGAATGAGGTCTGTAGAGCAAAAAGCTACTCAGGATATCTTCTCTCAGATCAATCAACTTTTCGTAAAATCTCAGCAAAATAACCCGGCCGATTACAAAAGTGCCCAATGGCAAAAGAACAATATCCCTTTTTTGGGGGAATTAATGCTCGGCCACCTTCGCTATGGTACTTTTGGGCACAATGGCATTCATAGCTGCCACCCTTTTCGCAGACAAAATAACTGGATGAGCCGGAATTTGGTGGTGGCCGGTAATTTTAATCTGACCAATGTGGATGAACTTTTTGGTCATTTGGTAGAATTAGGACAGCATCCAAGGGAAATGACCGACACCGTTACCGTTATGGAAAAGATCGGCCATTTTCTGGATAAAGAGAATGACAAACTGTTCAGACATTTCAAAGATACAGGCGCAAATAATGCCGAAATAAGCAAATTGATACAACGAGATCTGGATGTTTCATCTATACTTATCGAAAGCAGTAAAAAGTGGGATGGAGGCTATGTGATGTGTGGAATGATGGGACATGGCGATGCTTTTGTATTGAGGGATCCGAATGGAATTCGACCTGCATTCTATTACAAAGATGATGAAGTGATCGTTGTTGCCAGTGAAAGACCTGTCATTCAAACAGTGTTCAATGTTCCATTTGAAAAAGTGGAGGAAATTAAACCGGGCCATGCAGTCATCATTAAAAAAAGCGGTGAATTCAAAGAAGTAAAGATCGTAGAGCCTTTAGAGAAAAAATCCTGTTCCTTCGAAAGGATCTATTTCAGCAGAGGAAATGATGCGGCAATCTACAAAGAAAGAATTCAGCTTGGAAAAAATCTAACCGATGCTGTTCTCAAAAGTGTGAATTACAATCTGGATAAAACTGTTTTCAGTTATATTCCCAATACAGCAGAGATCGCTTTTAACGGATTGGTAGAAGGGATTCGCGAGTACAATGACAAAACCCGCATTGCCAATATTCTTAGTAAGAAAAACGAATTGAGTCAGGTCGATCTGAAAAAGATCCTCGATCAACGAGCAAGAATTCATAAAGTAGTTTTGAAAGATGCCAAACAAAGGACTTTTATTACGAACGATGAAAGCAGAGATAGTCTAGTTAATTTGGTGTATGATGTGACCTATGGTACTGTGAATAAGGGAGAAGATAGTCTGGTGGTATTGGATGATAGCATTGTGAGAGGAACGACTTTGAAAAAAAGTATTTTGAGAATATTGGATCGATTAGGCCCTAAAAAAATTGTTGTTGTGAGTTCTGCTCCACAGATCCGTTATCCGGATTGTTATGGGATTGACATGGCTGTACTCAATAAATTCATTGCATTTGAAGCAGCCATCGCACTATTGAAAGAAAAAGGAAAGGAAAATCTGCTGGATGAATTATACGAAAAAGCATTGGCCGAATACGAAAAACCGAAAGAAGAACAGGTGAATGTGGTGAAAGAGATCTATGCTCAATTTACCTCGGAGGAGATCTCTGCCAAGATCGCTCAATTGATCAAGCCTTCTGATCTGAAAGCAGAATTAGAGATCATTTATCAGAGTATCGAAGGACTTCACGATGCTTGTCCGGAACATACAGGTGACTGGTATTTTACAGGAAATTATCCAACTCCGGGTGGAACCAGAGTAAGTAACAAGGCCTTCATTAATTTCATGCAAGGCAAGAACGTTAGGGCGTATTGATTTTAGATTTTTGATCGACGATTTACGAATAAATCTGAGATCGTAAATCAAAAATCGTAAATCACCTAATCATTCCTATACCCCGCAGTGATACTAAAAACATGCTTCAGTATCTCTTTTTCCGGGGCATTGAACTTCAAGCCTCTTCTTTCAAAAACTTTTTCTGCTGTTTCAAATAACTTATCGAGCTTATAGGTTTCAAATCCTTCTGCACCTCCCCACGTGAAAGATGGAATATGTGTGACCGGAAATCCTCCTCCAAAAATATTGGCCCCAACTCCTACAACTGTTCCGGTATTCAACATGGTATTGATCCCTGTTTTGGAATGATCACCCATGATCAATCCACAAAACTGTTGACCACTGTCTACTTGTTTATTCTGAGCGTAATTGAAAAGTTTCACACTGGCATAATTGTTCTTTAAATTACTGCTGTTGGTATCAGCTCCCAAGTTACACCATTCTCCTATCACAGAATTCCCAATGAAA
>DAORJH010000202.1:0-5180 GCA_035438925.1 Bacteroidia bacterium
CACCGGCATGAAGCACGGTCATTACTACCTCGAGTGCACTCACTCCCAATTTCGGGTGTATCCCTGTAGGAATTCCCCTTCCGTCATCTGAAACCCGGATGGAATTATTTTCCAGTATCGTAACAACAATGTTCTTACAATGCCCGGCAAGCGCCTCATCAATGGAATTATCCACAACCTCATAAACGAGGTGATGCAAGCCCTTAATGCCCACATCGCCAATGTACATGGCGGGCCTTTTTCTTACAGCTTCAAGTCCTTCTAGTACCTGTATATTATCTGCTCCGTAATTCGCTTTGTCTGCTGAGATCTCTGACATAAATCGTTCTGTTTCGTTAAATAATTATTATCCTTTAAATATACCGAAAATAAGCCCTCGAAGGGGTATAAAAACACTGCTATTTTACTAACAAACTGTTAAAAAAATTATTAGAAAAATTAGAGCTATTTTTACCCTAAATCTTAATTTATGCTTTGGCATTTTCTGCGTTATTGGGTCACCTTCGTCTATCCTGTTTTTTATAAACGCATACAAGGAAAAAATGTGGATAGAGTTAAAGTGAAGGGACCTGTGGTAATTGCAATGAATCATCCCAATGCGTTTAACGATCCGGTTGCGATCACCTTCGTTTCTTATCCCCTCAGGTTGTATTATCTTGCCCGGGGTGATGCCTTTAAGCCTGGTTTGATCAGTAAGTTGCTGGAATCGCTTGGAATCGTGCCTATCTTCAGAATTCAGGACGGGGGAAGGGAAGGTCTCAAAAAGAACGATGAGGCATTCAGGCGTGTGAATGAACTGCTGAAGCAGAATAAGAAGATCATTGTTTTTGCGGAAGGACTCTGTATTCAGGAGAGAAGATTAAGGCCTTTGAAAAAAGGTGTTGCGCGAATGATGTTTGGTGCTTATAATTATTTAAAGAACGATGAACTGATCGTGTTGCCTGTTGGAGTCAATTACAGTCAGCCTGATAAACTACGAAGCACCCTCTTTTACAATTTCGGGGAACCCATCTATTTAAAAGATTTTGCGGAGGAATTTAAGATCAATGAGGCAAAGGCCTACAACCGGTTTTTACAAGTGCTTGAACCAAGAATGAAAGATCTCATCACGCACATCAATAACAAGGAATACGATGATACCGTGAAGGATCTTGAACTGATGCTGAAGCCAGCGAAATTAAAGGAACAGGGACTGGACGGAAGAAAACTGGATGAGGATTTTATTGTCACAAAACAGGTAACTGAATTGGTGAATAAGGCAGAGATTGAGAACAAAGAACTTCTCGATGTGGTGAAAGAAAAAACTAGTTCCTATCTGAAAGAAGTGAGAAGAAATGGAATGCGCGACTGGCTTATTGATCCTCTGAATTCAAAACGGATTCATGCTGTATCCTTAGGACTTCGTTTTTTTCTGATCGTATTAGCTTTACCTTTTTATCTAACAGGTCTGCTCTTGAATATTATTCCGTTTAAATTGACAGAGAAACTGACAAAAAAAGTGCTCAAGGGCAACAGGGAGTTCTATTCATCGATCGCCGTTGGTTTTGGTATGATACTTTTAATGATCAACTATCTTTTGATCTTTTTTATCGTCTATCATTTCTCTCCTAATATTCTTTGTCCTATACTGAGCTGTATGATCGCCGGCATCACCGGAATGTTTGCACTCGATTTTCATTTTTACATTCTTAAAACTTTAGGAATAAAAAGAGCTTTGTCGAATCCGGTACTTTTCAGGCAATTAGCAGAAAAAAGGGCAGAGATCCTCAGTCTAATTAACAAATTTTAGAGTTAAGAAACGTATCGTTTGGCACATCGTTTGCGTATAAGGGTAGAAGGTATCTCATGAAAAAGATGAACAAAATACTAAAAGCAGGATGTATCGGAGTTCTGATGATCACTGTGATCGCTGCCGGAGAACGAAGCGAGAGCACTTATCTTCTCAGTCAGAATATTCAGGCACAGAATATCTTCGATCAACTGCCACAACAAAAGAATATCGCCTTTAAAGAAGGTGAAGTTCTTACCTATCGCATGCATTATGGCGCCATGAATGCAGGAATGGCAGTTCTGGAAGTAAAACCGGACTTGATCGAAGTGAATGGCAGAAAAGTGTATCACATTGTGGGGAATGGTTTCACGATCGGAAGTGCGGATTGGTTCTTTAAAGTACGTGACCGTTATGAAACTTATATGGATAAAGATGCTTTGTTGCCCTGGTTATTTGTTAGAAGGGTGGATGAAGGTGGTTATAAGTTCAGTCAGGACTATAGTTTCAATCATTATACCAAAAAAGTTGATATTGGGAATGGAGAGAAGTATGACGTTCCACTTGGCGTTCAGGATATGGTAAGCGCATTTTATTCCGCCCGTAATCTTGATCTGAGCAATGCAAAAGAAGGAGATACGTATTCTGTGGATTGTTTCGTTGACAAGGAATTATGGCCTTTAAAAATAAAATTTCTGGGAAGAGAAGAGATCAAAACAGATCTTGGAAAATTTCGCTGTCTGAAATTTGTACCCATCGTTCAAAAGGGAAGGGTGTTTAAAAAGGATGAAGATCTGTTGGTGTGGATCAGTGATGATCTCAATCACATCCCGATGAGAGCTCAGGCCAAAGTTTTGGTGGGAAGTATCAAAATGGATATCACAGCCGTGAAGAACCTTTCCAATCCCTGCAGCAAAGTCGATTAAACCTTAAAACTTACCAGCATCATATCATCTGTTTGCGGATAACCTGCTTTCCAGCTGTTCACTGTATTATAAATGAATTGTTTTTGTTCTTTCATTGGTAAACCGGAAGCCTGTATCAATATCTCTCTTAGTCTTTTCATGGATAGTTTCTTGCCGTCTGGTCCGCCATGCTGATCTTTCATCCCATCACTGAAAAGATAAAAGGTTCTTTGTTCATCCTGTGCAAGTGTTTGCGTTTTGAATTCCGAATCCTTGTATTCTCCTATCGAGACTCTATGCGATTTGAGATCCGTCAGCACATTGTTCTTCACACAAACTGCGTCCAGTTTTGCTCCTGAATAATAGACGGAATGGTTCACCAGGTTCACGGTTATAACTGCTGCATCCATTCCGTCTCTGATATTTTCCATATCCAAACTCAATTGACGGTAAAATAAATAATTGAGTCGCGTTAGTATTTCTCCTGGCATCCAGACGAATTCTTCATGAATGATCTGATTCAAAAGTGAAGTTCCAACAATGCTAAGCATAGCACCGGGTACACCATGTCCGGTGCAATCACCCACAAAAACAACCATCATGTCCTTACATCTTCCGATCCAGTAAAAATCTCCACTGACTTTATCTTTGGCCTTGTTGTAGATGAAACTGTTATTCAGATTCTCGTGGAGTTCTTCAGCGCCTACAAAAATTGCCTTTTGTATTCGTTTCGCGTAGATGATGCTATCCATTAATTCCGCTCTTTGCTGCTGGATTTCGGAGGTTCTCTCTTTGATGATCTTTTCGAGCAGTATTTGTTTTTTCGTATTGGCCTTGAAACGGAGATAGATGATCATGAGGAAAATGGCCAGCAATACGATGACAAGAAGCGGGTAGAACCATTTTGATTTATAAAAAGGAGGAACAATATGTATGTTGATCACAAATGGTTCCATCGACCAGATCTGATCGGCATTGGCTCCCTGCAATTCAAATCTGTATTTTCCGGGCGCAAGTGAATTGAAGATAAGGTAATTTTCTCCAACCGGCGATCGCCATTCTTTTTCCAGCGGAAGCAATCTGAATTTAAATCTGTTTTTTTCAGGAAGGTTGAAATCCAGAACCGTGAAATTGATCTTGAATGTGTTTTGATTCTCACTGAGTGTGATCACATCGCCATTCTTTATATTGCTGAATGTGGCGTTATCGGACAATACCTGAAATTTGGTTACATCCAGCTTGGGTGAAATGAAATGAGAAACCTGAAAATCGGGATTCATGATGCCCAGTCCTTCATGGGATGCAACATAAAAGTATCCATCCAACTGATCAAGTTTATGAATTACATTGGATGGAAGCCCGTCCTCTGTTGTGATCTCTGTTATTTCACCGTTCGATTTGTTGTATGAGGTGAGTCCGCCATTACCTGTAAGCCAGATATTGTTCTTGTACTGGATCATGGAAGAGGGCTCAGAAAAATATTCATTGTTCTTGTTCAGCATAATGCCGAATTTATTGGAGATCGGAGAGTACATGATGATACCCAGGAACTGAGATCCGAGCAGTACTTTTCCGTCGCCTGTTACTATGGCGCAGCTGATGTTGCCTACGTTAGGCAGATCGATCTTTTTTATTGACTGATCTTTCAGGTCAATTTGAAGCAATCCATTTCTGAAACCAAAGTAAAGTTGATCCTGTATGATGAACGAGCAGTAAAAAACTCCTTCTATCCCTCTTGGCTTGGTGAAGAATTTGAATTTTTCGTTGCTTCGATCGTAATAAAAGATCTCTGCTTTTCCGCCGATCCATATTCGGTTCGTATCAATCGGATCCATTATTCCGGTTGCACAGTAATGTTCCTGAAAATTGAAATAGGTTTTAACGAATGATTTACCAGCACTATTGAAACTCATTTTCTGAAAGTGATTCTGCCCAAGTATAAAAATATTACCGGCATGATCTTCGATGAATTGGTTGACAAATCGTTCGGGATTTTTGTTTTCAGCTGTTGGTCCGAAATTTTCCGCATTGCGCGTAAGTTTGTTGAAGATCGAAAAGCCTTCCCCGTCTATTCCAGCATAAACGACGTGATTTTTAATTCGGCTTGCATAAACGGAATTGATGATGTTTCCTCTGAATGAATTTTTCTCATCCTTCACATTCTTTCTGACAATGTCCATTCCCGGACGTTTGTTGGTGACCTTTTGCAGACCCACATCCGTTCCTATCCACAAGATCTCATTCGCATCTTTCAAAAGAGCCCAGCATTTATTGCTCATGAGTGATTTGGGCTGATCGGGAATATTGCTGTAGTATTGGTATTCTTTTTTATCAATATCAAAGGATGTGATTCCAAAACTCCAGTAACATTGCCAGATGAAATTATCTTTTGTGTGGGTATACGACACATTGGAATAAAACCCATTCGGAGCAGGATAAAAAGTTGTTTTGCTACTTCCGGGCTGAACACAGATCAGACCATTATCAGCAGCCACCCAGATGTTTCC
>DAORJH010000203.1:0-5167 GCA_035438925.1 Bacteroidia bacterium
GTCCTGGTACTCATCCACCAAAATATATCTGAACTTATTCTGGTATTTTAATAATACATCCGGAAAATCCCTCAGCAATACATTGGTCTGAAATAAAAGATCATCAAAATCCATAGCGCCGGACTTGAAATTTCTTTTTTGATATTCAATGAAGATCTTTCCAAGCAAAGGTTTTCTGCTGCTTTGATCTTCTGCAAGTGTTATAGGATTATTCGCGTACTGCTGGGCAGAGATCAGTTTATTCTTCGCATCGCTGATTCGATTGAGAACCAGCGAGGGTTTGTAGATCTTATCATCCAGATTCATTTGTTTCAGGATGTTCTTGATCACACTCTTGCTGTCTTCAGTATCATAGATGGTGAAGTTGGCTGGGTAACCTAGTTTGGATGCTTCGATTCGCAGCATTTTCGCGAAAATGCTATGGAAAGTACCCATCCATAAATTCTTCGCTTCTTGTGAGCCGACCAATTTCGAGATCCGCTCTTTCATTTCCCGAGCAGCCTTGTTGGTAAAAGTCAACGAAAGTACATTAAATGCATCCGTTCCTTTTTCCAATAAATAGGCGATCCTGTAAGTGAGTACCCTTGTTTTTCCCGATCCTGCGCCTGCAATGATCATCACCGGTCCCTCACTCGCAGTAGCTGCCGCTCTTTGGGCAGGATTCAACTCATCAAGAAAATGCGACATAAAAACCTTAAAATTAAGTCAAAAAAGAGCTTTTTCCCTTAAAAACTTTGAACAATGCCTTTTCATTCAAATGGTTAATCAACTGATTCACTCATTCACATACATCCTTTAATAATTAAAAAGGAAAAAAGTCGGCATTCTTAACAAATTGCCTACATTTGTGTTAATTCTCTTATTATGAATGTTTTAATTTTCATGATAAGTGGTTAAAAACAAAGAATAACGGTTTTGGATAGCTTTTGTGTTAGGCTATTCAGATTTACGCCCTAATAGCTGTACTTGTGTAAATTGTTTGTGTGATGAAACGCGGGACCTAAATCCCGCGTTTTGTTTTTATTTAGTTTATTTTAACCCCTTCCACTTCGCCAAAAGTGTTAATTTTGAAACTCTTGAAATTAAAATTACTGATATTTTCTTCGTTACTGGTCATTCTCGCATCCTGCGACCGTTACAATAAACTACTAAAGAGTACCGATTATGAGTTGAAACTCACGAAGGCCAAAGAGTATTACGATAAAGGTTCTTATATCAAATCATCTCAGCTATATGAGGAATTGATCCCGGTTGTAAAAGGAACAGACAGAGCAGAGGATGTTTATTATTACTATACCTGGAGTGAGTATTACCTTGGTGATTTTCTGATCAGTCAGTATCATTTTAAAAATTTTACCAGACAATTCCCTGCCAGTCCTCGCTCTGAGGAGTGTTATTACATGAACGCGTTTTGCTATTACATGACCTCGGCAAACTATCGATTGGATCAAACAACCACAAAGAATGCAATTAAGGAGTATCAATCCTTTATTGACGCCTATCCTGAAAGCAAGCGAATAGATACCTGTAATATTCTCATCGACAAACTAAGGGCTAAACTTGAAAAGAAAGATTATGAGATCGTAAAACAGTATTATAAAATGGATGACTGGAAAGCAACGATCGTGTCAACAAAAGGGTTCATCAAGACCTATCCAAGTGGTGTTTATACCGATGAAATGTACCTGATCCTTATAAATTCCTATTATTTGCTGGCTCAAAAGAGCATTCCTTCCAAAAAAGCCGAAAGATTGGATGGAGCAATAGAAAATTATGTGAAATTTGCGGACCAATTCCCTAAAAGTTCGTATCTTAGTCGCGCTGAATCGATCTATTCCAGCTGTAAAAAATTAAGAGAAAAAATAAATTAAGATGGATTTTAAAAAGACAAACGCAGATCAAAGTATCGCTACCCGCGATATCCGTCGTTTCGACGGTAATACAGGAAATATTTATGAGGCAGTTGCGATCATGAGCAAACGTGCGAATCAAATAAGTACCGAAATTAAAGAAGAATTATCGGGTAAATTGCAGGAATTCAGCAGTCATACTGATAATCTTGAAGAGGTTTTTGAGAACAGAGAACAGATCGAGATCTCTAAGCACTATGAAAAACTTCCAAAACCATCATTGATCTCTATTCAGGAATTCCTTGAAGACAAGATCTATTACAGGAATCCTGCTAAAGACACTGAATAAGATAAACCCGAATAAATTGAGGGCAGTGGGCTACGGCTTTACTGCCCTTTTGTTTTAATGCATGTTGCAGAATAGAAAGATATTACTCGGAATAAGTGGAGGAATTGCGGCTTACAAGTGCGCAGCTTTAGCGCGTCTCTTAGTAAAGAATGGGGCCGAGGTGAAAGTGGTCATGACACGAAGTGCTCATGATTTCATCACACCTCAAACCTTATCGGTTCTAAGTAAAAATCCTGTTCATACTGAATTTTTTAATGGTAATGCTGAATGGAATAGTCATGTTGCTCTCGCCGAATGGGCCGATCTTCTTTTGATCGCACCATTAACTGCGAATACATTGGCCAAGATGGCGAATGGAATTTGTGATAACCTTTTGCTTGCTGTGTATCTCTCCAGCAGAAATAAAACAATGGTGGCACCTGCCATGGATCTGGAAATGTATAATCATGCTACCACCAAAGAGAATCTGGAAAAGATGAGTAAGCATAATGTAATTATCATTCCCGCAGAAAAAGGTGAGCTCGCAAGTGGGTTAAGCGGAGAAGGAAGAATGGCTGAACCTGAAACGATCTTTCATAAAGTAATTGATCATTTCAATAGAGGTCTGCCTCTTGCAGGGAAAAAAGTACTTGTTAATGCCGGACCAACTTATGAAGCTATCGATCCCGTTCGTTTTATAGGGAATAGAAGCAGTGGTCGCATGGGAATTTGCATTGCGGAAGAATTTGTAAAACAAGGAGCGGATGTGACACTGGTGTTGGGACCAACACATCTTTTTCCCAAATTAAAAGAGATCAAATTAATACGTGTTGAAACGGCCGAACAGATGTTACTCGCATGCATATCTGCTTTCGAAAAAGCCAACATCACGGTTTGCTGTGCCGCTGTGGCTGATTATAAGCCGGCAGCTGTTTCTGATAAGAAGATCAAGAAAAATAGCAAAGAGCTGGAACTTAAATTAAGTCCAACGACAGATATTCTCAAAACACTGGGAGAGAGAAAGAAAAACGGACAATTCTTGGTCGGATTCGCTCTTGAAACCGACAATATTATTGAATATGCGACTGATAAACTCAAAAAGAAAAATCTGGATCTTATCATCGCCAACAAAGCAGGGGAGGAGAACAGTGGTTTCTCTTCTGAGAACAACCGAATAAGCATTCTTGATAAACACAATAAAATAACTAATTTTGAGTTAAAGCCTAAGTTGGAAGTAGCACAAGATATTGTCGATCATATATTAAAGAACCTTCATTGAAAAAGTACATTTATATAATTTCCTTTCTTTTTGCCTCTGTCGTGCTGAGGTCGCAGGAACTGAATTGCAATATCACCATCAACACAGACCAAATACAGGGTACTGCTGAGAAGCAGATCTTTGAGCAATTACGAAAATCCGTTTTCGAATTCATGAACAATACGAAATGGACCAGTGATATTTTCAACGCACAGGAAAAGATCGATTGCTCTATACTCATCATCATCAAACAAAAGGTCAGTACGGAAGATTATTCTGCTTCAATTCAAGTACAAAGTACTCGTCCGGTCTTTAATAGTTCTTACCGTACTCCAGTATTGAATGTGGAAGATGAGAATTTTGATTTCCGTTTTCAGCAATTCACAACATTGGATTTTAACATCAATAGTTTTCAGAATAACCTGACCCAGGTGCTTGCGTTTTATGCGTATGTTATCCTAGCGGTTGATTATGATACTTTTTCTCCACTGGGTGGAACACCTTATTGGCAAAAAGCGCAGACCATCGTGAACAATGCTCAGTCTGCTACCGAGAAAGGTTGGAGAAGCAGTGAAGGAAATAAAAATCGTTATTGGCTTATCGAAAATACTATGCAGCCTGTTTTTAAAGGTATAAGGGATTGTATGTATGAATATTGTTTTCTTGGACTTGACATCATGCATGATAAAACAGATGAAGGAAGAGCCAATATAATGAAGGCATTGAATCTACTCAAGCCCGTTTATGCAGCCAGGCCCGCATCGTACAATATGCAGTTGTTTTTCAATGCAAAGACGGATGAATTGGTGAATATCTTTAAAGGAGCCCAGCCCGATGAGAAGGAGGTTGCAAGGGAGCTTCTGATGAATGTAGATCCCGCCAACACGACAAAATATCTTAAAATTGCCGGACAATGATCAGGTTTTAACCTGCTTTGAGATATTTTAACAAGAAGGATCTTTGAAGCGAAAGTAAAAGAATTACCTTTATTCTAAAAATTAAACCCAATATGAAAAAGACATTATTAACTCTAGGAATTGTTGCTATGTTTGCTTTGAACGGAAACGCACAGGATCATACCAAGACGACCAAAACGGATAAAACAGAAAAGCCTGCACCTGCTGTAAATGCCGATGGTACAGCTGCTCCGGAAGGTGGAAATCAAGCAACCAAAACGGAACCTGCAAAGAAAAGTACCCGAATGGCTGTGAATCAAAAAGGAACTCCGGGTGGAACTAAAAAGAAAGAGGAGCCTGTAACAAACCCAAAATAATTACCAAATTCAACAACAAAAAAAGCCTTCAGATCCTGAAGGCTTTTTTTATGTTTGATCAATTCTTTTATGATCAGGATTTCTTTCTTTGATTCAATTCATCGCGAATCTTAGAAGCCATTTCGTATTGCTCCTCATCCAATGCTGTTTTCAATAAGTTCTTTAATTCTTCTGTGCTTTTATCTTTGAAAGAGCCCGATTTAGTTTCTGTCTCTTCCCCCTCTGGTTTGGCTACCTCAGCCTCTTCACTGCTTAAGGCAGGTGTGGATTCATCATCGAGAACAATTCCTGCATTCTTTAAAATGAATTCGTGCGTGTAGATCGGACAATTAAATCTCACCGCCAAAGCGATGGCATCACTTGTTCTTGCATCGATCTCCACATCTTTAGTTCCGTCGTTACAAAGAAGTTTAGCGTAAAAGATACCTTCTACCAGATTATAGATAAACACCTCAGTC
>DAORJH010000204.1:0-5158 GCA_035438925.1 Bacteroidia bacterium
TTTTTCACCACATAGGTTTTCGTGTCATTCGCATTGTCTGCTTGTCCAGAATTATTATAAGTTGAATAGGTCTTATTCTTATCGTCGATAATGTAAACCAGTTCAGGGTTTGATTTCTTCACTAATCCCTTCGTTACCATTGAACCACCCGGCATTTGGGGCATGTTCATGCTGAATTCAGAAGCGCTGCCATATTCAGAATAATTTATTTTCATACTGCCGGCATTTCCTTTTGTGGAAGATATTTTATATTCCATTTGCGCTCCGTTTTGTGAATTGACCTTGATTGTTACAATTATGGCCAAGAATAAAACTATTTTTTTCATGCATTAAAAATAACACATAACTCGTTAATTCCTACGAAAGCAATGATAAAATATAAGGCAGAATGCTATATTTGTACGATAATTCTGATATATGTCATATAACTTATTAAAAGGAAAACGCGGTGTCATCACCGGAGCATTGGACGAAAATTCAATTGCCTGGAAAGTAGCTTTAAGGGCACATGAAGAAGGAGCCACATTTGTATTGAGTAATGCTCCAATTGCTATGCGCATGGGTGCTATCAATAAACTGGCAGAACAAACCAATTCAAAGATCATTCCTGCCGATGCAACTGTAATTGCAGATATTGATAAGTTATATACAGAAGGCATGGACCATTTGGGAGGGAAATTTGATTTTGTTTTGCATTCTATTGGCATGAGTGTGAATATCCGTAAGAACATCCCTTACACCGAATTGAATTACGAATACTATCAAAAAGGAATTGATGTTTCCGCTTTATCCTTTCATAAAATGCTAGCCTCAGCATATAAACTGGATGCCCTGAATGAGCATGCTTCTGTTCTTGCATTAAGTTATATTGCCGCTCAGCGCGTCTATCCATTCTATACCGATATGGCCGATATCAAAGCGATGCTGGAGAGCATTGCCCGTACTTTTGGTTATCATTATGGTAAATCAAAGAAGGTGCGTGTGAACACGGTATCTCAATCCCCTACACGTACCACTGCAGGAAACGGCATCAAAGGCTTTGATGATTTTTACAACTTTGCCGATGCACAATCGCCCTTAGGAAATGCAAGTGCAGAAGACTGTGCAAACTATTGCATCTCTTTATTCAGTGATCTTACTCGCATGGTTACTATGCAGAACTTATTGCATGATGGAGGTTATTCAACAACAGGTGTGAGTCAGGATCAGTTGAACATGATCGGTAACAAATAATACTTCAAATAATTACTTAGAAGGCGGACAAAACATCCGCCTTTTTTTATTGTTTTTATTTCGTTTGGATAAAATTCGGGGTCCTTTTAATTAAGAAAAATGCTTTGTTTAAAACTTATGAGGCCCGGAAAGCCCTGATGGACGGGGCTTTCAGAGCTTTTAACAATTTTACTACAATTTGTAGCAAGGCTTTGCTACTTTGCATACATACCTTTGTTGTGCACTAGTTAAGGTAAACTGTGCGAAGAGCGAGAGAGGGGGGAGAAAACGGTTTATCTTAACTTATTGCACAAGTTGCCGAATGAGTAAGCGACAAACAAAAAAGGAAAAACAAATAAATAAATATATGGCAAGAAAAAATGCAGAAGATCTCATGGAAGAGGAGATCAACAAAACGGTAAACGCCGAAAAATTAAAAGCTCTTCAGTTAACTTTGGATAAGTTAGAAAAAACTTACGGCAAAGGGACCATCATGAAGCTTGGCGACAGTCAGGTGGAACACATTGAAGCCATCAGTACCGGTTCATTAGGATTGGATATTGCTCTTGGAATTGGAGGATTACCGAAGGGAAGGATAGTAGAGATTTACGGTCCTGAATCTTCCGGTAAAACAACATTGGCCATTCACGCAATTGCCAACGTACAAAAATCGGGAGGGATTGCTGCCATTATTGATGCGGAACATGCCTTTGATAGATTTTATGCAGAGAAGCTGGGAGTGAATACTGAGAACTTATTGATCTCTCAACCTGACAATGGAGAACAAGCATTAGAGATTGCAGATAATTTGATCAGAAGTGGTGCAATTGATCTAGTAGTGATTGATTCGGTTGCGGCCTTAACACCAAAGGCAGAGATCGAAGGGGAGATGGGTGACAGCAGAATGGGATTGCAGGCAAGATTAATGAGTCAGGCTTTGCGTAAGTTAACAGGTACGATCAATAAAACAGGATGCTGCTGTATCTTCATCAATCAGCTTCGTGAAAAGATCGGGATCATGTTTGGGAACCCGGAGACAACAACAGGTGGAAATGCTTTGAAGTTTTATGCATCGGTGCGTTTGGATATCAGAAGGATCTCTCAATTAAAAGATGGGGAGACGGTGAGTGGAAATCGTGCAAGAGTGAAGGTGATCAAGAATAAAGTAGCGCCTCCTTTCCGCCAGGCAGAATTTGACATCATTTTTGGTGAAGGGATCAGCAAAGTTGGAGAGATCATTGATATTGGAGTGGAGAAAGGGATCATTAAGAAATCCGGATCATGGTTCAGTTATGATGATACAAAATTAGGACAGGGAAGAGAATCAGTGAAAGCATTGTTCATTGAGAATCCGGATCTCGCGGAAGAGATCGAGAACAAGATCAAGGAAGCTTTGAAGGCTGACGCAGAAGGATAAGAGCTTAGGGGCGGTTAGCTGTGAAGGAGATTTGTGAAGCCGGGTAGCTGACCGCTTTTTTTGCCAAGGGTTATAAAATTTTTAAGATTTAGTTTTGGTTTGATTTGATAAGAAAAGTCGCAGGAGGGTTACCTGCGGCTTTTTGTTTTGTTTACTGTTGGCTTGTCTGGTTCTATTAGGATAAAACGGGTAAATTCACAGGGTCGCATTCTTCCTATCGCAATAATCCTCAACTTTTAACGTTTAGATTTTTGGATATCAGTGAAAATATTCTAATTTCATAAACGTAACGGATCGCGAATCTGATCCTTCAAAAAAAAGATCATGAAGAAAATCATTTGTTCAGCCCTTCTTATCTGCGCAGCCATCGGTCTGCGTGCACAGAGTCCTGCAGCACTGGATACTCTCTTTATGCAGGATGGGAAAAAAATTCCCTGCAAGATCTATGAGATCAATGAATTTGAAATGAGAGCCCGGATCGACGGAGCGAACGGTCCCCTCATGGTATTCGATAAATTCAAAGTCAGAAAGTATCAGCTTTCCAGTGGCTATTCCGAAATTCTGATACCGGATGAGTTATTGGTGGAGAATGAACATGCTTCTATATTAAAAAACAGAGAAGTGATCAAGGTGCTTCCTTTTTCTCCGGCCTTCAATCATCTTTCCATTGCTTACGAAAAAGTAATTAGAGTGGGAATGAACCTCGATATTCAAATGGGTTACATCAATTCTGATATCACCAACAGAGGAAATGCAAATACAAACCTGGGATTGAACATCAATAGTTTTCATTCCGGATTTTATGTAAAACCGGGCATGAAATTCTTCATTGGACAGGATTACACCGTAAAAGGAATGAAATACGCTCATCCATTAAAAGGTTCTTATATTAAACTGGATCTTGCTTACTCCTATCTTGATTTTCAGGATGTAAAAGCATATATCTATAATTATAAAAACTATCAGACCTTTGCCCCCGTTACGCCTACCATGATCGCAACAGATATTCATTCGTCTTCGTACGGAGGCTTTGTAAGTTTCGGAAGACAGGTGATTTTGGGAAATCTATTAACGCTGGATTTCTATATCGGCGCTGGCTTTACCGGACAATCTATCAACTACACCAATTCTGAATTTATTCCGGCTCTCAAAAACTCCAATAACTACTATGGGAATGTTTATTATAGTTACGGTGAAGGAAGGATCAATAATTATTACGGTTGGCTGAGAGTTCCGGGAATCGGATTATCCTTCACTTCCGGTTTGCGTTTAGGCTATATCATTCCTGCAAAAAAAGAAAAGAAAAAAGAGATCACTGCATTAAAGCAATGATCTCTTAAAATCAGAAACTGAATTTCCGGAAAGAACTTACTGTCTCACAAGTGTAAGTTCATTGATGAGATTGGTAGCGCCACCGAGCTTATCGATCACAAATAATACAAAACGAATATCAACGTTAATTGTTCTGGTAAGTGTTTTATCTACCGCGATCTTGTGCCCCAATGCTTCGTAATTACCATCAAAGCACAACCCGATCAGTTCTCCCTTTGCGTTCATAATAGGAGATCCAGAATTTCCACCGGTGATATCATTATCGGTAATGAATCCAACAACAATATCATTCGCTGCTTTATCTATGTATTGTCCGTAATCTCTCTTCTCCATTACTTCTAGTAACTTCGCAGGAAGATCGAATTCGTAATCTCCCGGTTTATACTTTTCCTTGATTCCATTTAATGTTGTGATGTAATTATACTTCACGCCGTCTCTTGGAACGTAAGAACCCACCTTCCCGTAGGAAACGCGCATCGTTTGATTTGCATCAGGATAAAGACCCTGACCCTTTTTCATTTCCAATACCCCTTTCAGGTATTTATGATCCAGAATATATTTCTGTGCAATGAATTCAGTATAGAACTTATCGTAATTGTTCAGATAATTGTTGTTGAACGCAGCTGCCGTACTATACGCCAGATCACTTTTCAATACATCCAATTGAGGATTACTGATGAATGCATCCCACTTTGCATTATCCAGGATCATTGTTTTCTCAAAAACATCTTTTGAGAATTTATCGTAGGTCTCCTCCCAATCCAGATTCCCATAAGAATTCTTCAACATGGTATAAAACTCTTCAGGTCGTTCTGAAGCATCAATATCCCTATAAAACATTTTTAGCACGATAGCCAGTATCGCTTTGTCAGAAGCAATGTTTTCTCCCTGAATAAATGCGGTACGTGCTTTTTTCACAGCTTCAATCGCTGCTGTTTTTTCTTCTGGCTTCATGGAAACACTAGATATCACGGACTCCATTTGACGCAATGATGCAGCAAAAGCAATAAGAGGAGAACCATTGATCCCTTCATTCAAATACATTCTGTGTTTTGCATACGGCGTCCATTTGTCGTAAGTGCTTTTTATATCAGCAAAGAGATTGTTGTACTCCGGCTTTCCTTTGGCCCAGCCCTCAAAAGCAGCTTCTTCCCTTTGCTTTTGTTCAAGCACTTTTAGTTTGGTAAGTTGTTTTGC
>DAORJH010000205.1:0-5119 GCA_035438925.1 Bacteroidia bacterium
TGCACGTTATGGTTCCTTTCTCGCCAATGGAGTGATCATGATGCCATCCTATGTAAATATTGGAGCTTACGTTGATTCGGGAACAATGGTAGATACCTGGGCAACAGTTGGAAGCTGTGCTCAGATAGGAAAAAATGTTCATCTCAGTGGTGGTGTAGGAATTGGTGGCGTATTGGAACCTGTGCAGGCAGCACCTGTTATAATTGAAGATGATTGTTTTGTTGGATCAAGATGCATTGTTGTAGAAGGAGTAAGAGTAGGAAAGCAAGCTGTATTGGGCGCCAACGTTGTGTTAACGATGTCGACTAAGATCATAGATGTTACAGGTAAAGAACCTGTAGAAACAAAGGGATATGTGCCTGAACGTTCGGTTGTGATTCCGGGTAGTTATACCAAAACTTTTCCGGCCGGAGATTTTCAGGTTCCCTGTGCACTCATCATTGGAAAAAGAAAGGAAAGTACCGATCTGAAGACTTCTTTGAACAATGCATTGAGAGAACATAATGTGGCCGTTTAACAACTAATTCTAAAAGATTATTTTATATTCGGGTATTGAAAAAGTTCACAGCTATATTCAGTCTCCTCTGCATTCTGGTCTTTTCGTGTGGCAGCTTTTTTATTTATAAGATCTACCTTAAGTCTTATAAAAAGGAATTCAGATCCTTTATCAATATTCAGAAACAAGATAAATTAGAATTCTATACCATTCCCCTCAATCAACTTTATGTTTCGTCCGCTGTTTTGAAATGGGAAGATGAAAACAAAGAGGTGATAATAGAAGGAAAATTGTATGATGTGATTGCTTTGGTGATTCAAAATGATCAGGTGATTCTTTCCCTTCTTCCGGATTTCAAAGAGCTTCAACTCAAACAAGAGTTTGCTAATCTCTTCAATGATTCTTCTAAGAATATATCTCCTTTCCTCAATTTATTGAAACAAATGTTGAATTTAAAATTCGAAAGCAATTCATTTTCTTTCCTCTCATCCATCCCGGCAAACAACATCAGTTTTACAGAATTTCTTTTTAATATACCGGAGGTCTCTCTAAATAGTCCATTCATCCCCCCTTCTTTTTCCTGATCTGATTTTATTTTTTGTGATGAAGGTAGTGGAGTAATTCCATTCCTTTTATTTATTCATTCAATCATTATCGTTATGAAAAAGATTTTATTTTTCGCCTTATTAATTATTTCTTTCCTGTTCAAGGCACAGGAGATCACGGTTCGAGATCGTTCTACTTACGAACCATTAGTGGGTGTCGTTTTAAAGGACATCAATAATAATTCTGTTCTCACCAACGTAAAGGGGAAAGCGGATATTTCAACATTGAATATTGACGATTCGATCACTGTTTACTTGTTTGGTTACAACGAAAGAAAAGTGAAACTTCGTGCAGAATCCATGTCAAATCCCATCGAACTTTCTGCAAAAGCAGTGGTGTTGAATGAGATCGTTTTTTCTGCCAATCGCACATCGGAAAAGAAAATTGATGTTCCCTATCAAATGGAGATCATCAAACAAAAGAACATCGAATTCGGAATGCAACCTACCACAGGAGAAGTGGTAATGAACACCGGTGCTGTATTCGTACAAAAAAGTCAACAGGGTGGAAGCAGTCCTGTTTTGCGTGGTTTTGAAGCAAGTAGAGTCTTGATGGTGGTTGATGGTGTGCGTATGAACAATGCGATCTACAGAGCCGGACATCTTCAGGACATCATTACCCTCGATGCAAATATGATGGATAGAGTAGAGGTTATTTTTGGTCCTTCTTCTACCATGTATGGTTCTGATGCATTGGGCGGTGTCATGCACTTCTATACCAAGAATGCTGAATTCAGCACAGATGATAAAATGCTGGTCAAGACAAATGCGATGATGCGTTTTGCCAGTGTGAACAATGAATTCAGTACGCATCTTGATTTTAACATCGGGACAAAGAACTTCGCTTCCATGACGAATATAACACACTCGCAATTCGGAGATCTGATGAGTGGCTCCACTAAATTACCGGGAGGAAGCAAGGCCTGGGATAGAAAGTATTACGCTCAACGAATCGGAGATCGCGACTCTATGATAGTCAATGAAAATGATAATTTACAAACCGGAACATCCTATGATCAACTGGATATCATGCAGCGTTTTGCCATTCGTACAGGCGAACATCTAACACAGAATATTAATTTTCAGATGAGCCAGTCAGGTGATGTTCCTCGTTATGACCGATTAACAGAATACTCGGGTACAAAATTAAAATGGGCGGAATGGTATTACGGACCACAAAAAAGAATGTTGGGCGCCTACACACTCAATTATGATTCAAGGACGGCTATTTCAGATAATGTAAAAGTGATCTTCGCCTACCAGAAAGTAGACCAAGACAGGATTACACGCCGTTTTCAAAGTGCGAATAAGGTAAGTCAGTTGGAAGATGTAAGTGTTTTATCGGCAAACATTGATGTATTTAAAAAAATAAGAGAGGAACATGAACTGAGATACGGTATCGAAGTCACCGGCAATGATGTGAAGTCAACTGCAAATAATTTGAATATCGCAACTGGTTCTGTGAGTCCGGCCGTGACTCGTTATGCTGACGGAGGAAGTAAAATGAACACAGGCGCTTTTTACCTTGCTCATTCATGGGAAGTGAATTCTAAATTTGTTGTTTCAAGCGGAATCCGAGGTACGGCAACATCTTTGGTTTGCAATTTCAATGATACCACTTTCTATAAATTTCCTTTCAAAATAGCAGAACAAAAGAATCAATCGCTTACAGGAAATATCGGTTTTACCTGGAAGGAAGAGGATAATTACAAAGTGAGTTTGTTGTTCAATACCGGCTTCAGAGCACCGAATGTGGATGATATGTCTAAAGTTTTTGGTAGCGCAGGAAGCATTGTTGTGGTTCCTAACCCGGATATCAAACCGGAATATGCAACGAATATTGAATTAGGATTAAGTAAAGTTTTTGCGAAGCGCTACAAGTTTGACATTGCTGCCTATTATACTTCCATGCAAAACGCAATTGTTCAAAGGGATTTTAAATACAACGGTTCCGACAGTGTACTTTTCGGTGGTGTTAAATCAAAAGTGCAGGCCATGCAAAATACAGATTGGGCCTATATCTACGGGATCAACGGTGGCGTGCAGTTTGACTTTAATGATAATATTTCATTCAAAAGCAATGTGAATATTACATACGGAAGGTACATAGATGTGGTCAAAGATACCGTGTATGCATTGGATCATATTCCACCCGTATTCGGACAAACCAGTTTGATCTACAAGGAAAAAAATGCAGATGCTGAATTCTTTGTTCGTTACAATGGAAAAAAATCTTCAGGAGATTATAGTCCGAGTGGAGAGGACAATGCCAATTATTCAGCTGATCCAATAAAAGGATACATGCCGGGATGGTTCACGCTAAATTTGAGAGCAGGGGTGAATCTTTATAAAGGATTCAGGATCAATTTTGCCTGCGAAAACATCACAGATAACAGATACAGGGTCTTTGCAAGTGGAATAAATGGTCCGGGACGCAATTTTATTGTGAGTTTAAGGTACAAATTTTAGAACAGTAAACTATTAATAATCAATATGTTGTAATTGTTAAAGAGTGAGGGATGCTTCCGAATGAGTGAAATTTCAAACCTTTTCGGCTTTATACCCGTATAAACCTCTAATTCCGGCTTATGAACGGTAAGTTTATTCAGTTTTTACCACGAATGAAAAGGAATTATTGATTATATTTACAAGGTTGCAATGTCTGACTTTTAGCGATTTACTAAGCTTCAGATAAAGCGATCTAAATTAAGCTCTTTAATAATTTTAATATGAAACGATTATTCGTTTATTTTTTATTCATTTTCTTATTTGTTTCTGCAGGGATCAGGGCACAGATAAATCAAACAATGTTCTGGTACGAATCCTTTGGCTTGGGTTGTAATCAAGGACAGATCGCTGTTGGATTTACACCAACTTTTACAAATGGAATTTGGGCTTCATCCAACTTACCTGCCGCACCCGGTAACGGTGCAGCTGCTAACGAATGGTTCATCAGTGCCACGGATGCCGGACGTCCGGTTGGAATTTGTGGTGATGGCTGTTTGAATAATGCCGGTTTTACCAATAGATCTTTACACGTAGGAGCCAATTTAGTTGCTCCAAATTTAGATCCGGGCGCGATCTATATTCAATCTGCTACTTCGAATACCCGTAAACGTGTTGAATCTCCTCCGATCAATTGCGTGGGAAGAAATAACATTGTCCTTAATTTTAATTACATGGCCATTGGTAATGGTACGGTTGATGCCTGCGAAGTTGTTTATAGTATTGCTAACGGTCCGTGGTTGTCATTAGGTTTCCTTGCTCCAACTCCTGGGCCTTGTGCTCCGACTGCACAATGGACTGCAACGAACTACGCTCTTCCTTCTTCCTGCGATGGTGTGAATAACCTTCGCGTGGGTTACGTTTGGACCAATACAAATGTACCGGGTCCTGGAAATATTGCTGTTGCCATCGACGATATCATGATGACAGCACCAACTTTATCGTATACTGTCCAATCACAGGTGTGTGCCGGAGCGTTTACGTGGGCTCCTATTGCTTCCAACACGGTTGCCCCAACGGATTCGTATACATGGTCTTCTTCTCCGGGAGGGGTTACTTTTGCTCCTCCAACTGTTTCTGCTCCTGCAATGACATTTCCTGCTCCGGGTATATATACCCTAACCGTTGCAGCTGGTAATCTGGGTGTATTAACATCAAGTTTATCTTTTACTGTCAATGTAGTGGCGCAACAAACTTATTCAGCTTGGGCAACTCCATCCGTTGTTTGTCCAAATGAAACAACAACATTGAATTGTATTGGTGGCTCATCTCATACCTGGTCTCCCGGTCCTATTTTCGGAACTCCTGTATTGGCAACTCCTTCTGTCGTTACCGTGTATACCGTAAATGGTGTGGATCCAATGAATGGTTGTCCGGGAAGTGGAACAGTTTTAGTGAATATGGGACAATTCCCGTTGGTTTCTGTGGTTGCAACTGCATCCGCTGTCTGCGTTGGATTCTCCTCGACCTTAACTGCCGCCGGTGCGGGTAGTTATACCTGGTATGAGATGAG
>DAORJH010000206.1:0-5118 GCA_035438925.1 Bacteroidia bacterium
TGATTAACAGGTGGTTAATAGTCTAATTTCTTTAAATTTCAGGGAATTGATGATTTGAGATTACTCTACAGTAACTATCTCATTGGCAATACAACGACAGCTGTATTCCTTCAGCTTTTTGTTGTTGTTAATGTCATAATCCAATGATAATAAAAGTCCATTGTCGTCGATCAATGTTACACTATTCGTGGTCACGATCTTGCCTGGATTGTAATAAATACTAACCTGATCACCGGTCTTTACCGGATATGCCGGATATGCGTCAGCAACACTACCCTTGCTGGTGATAATGGCTGCACCATTCACCTTTATGATCAAAGTATCTTTATTCGTCTTATTCTCTGCACGAGGAATTACACTTAGATAATAACTGATCGTTGCCCTCTTTGGAGCCGGAGCTTCATCAGGTGGCGGATTATCAGACTTCTTCTTACAAGCTATTGCTATGACCAAAGCCAATAAAGCGAATCCCGTGTATTTTAACTGTTTCATGCATAACAAAGATAATAAAAAAACTTCTTAATTAACGCAACGTTTTGATCCATAGTTTCCACATTTTAGGTTTGAAAACACTTAAATTCAGAAATCAGATCTTTTTCTTCTACCTTCATGCTGCAAATATGATGTTAAGTCCACCAGCTGACGCTATAAATATCAAAGATTTCGTAACCTGGATGGGAAACGATGGAATATGTCGCACCAAGGTCAAGAAAGGTGCTGATATCGATCTTGTTTCCGCTATTGAAAATACAAAAGCAGTAGATTCCTTTTACATTGGCAAACATTATCCTATAATTATTGATTCAAGTGATATCCACAGCATGAGCCGTGAAGCAAGAAAACATTTTTCCACAAACGGGCGCGTCACCTCAATTAATTCAATGGCTATTATAGTTTCCTCGCCAATTTCTAAAGTGATAGGTAATTTTTTCTTGGGTTTAAATAAGCCGGAAGTGCCCGCTCGTCTTTTCAATAATGAAAAAGAAGCACTAGTTTGGTTAAAGGAGCAAAATTTAATAGAATAACTTTTGCAGCATGACTGAATTCACTTCTAAACAAACCTCAGAAATTCTGGATGTGATCATGGCCTATGCCCGACTTGATTTTACACAGAAAGTACATATTGAGTCAGAGGATACCACGCTTAATGGAATCAGTTTGGGCGTAAATATGTTGGGCGAAGAGCTCGAAGACTCGGTTATTTCTTTGAAGGAAAAGGATCAGATCATACAAGAGATCCACCATCGGGTTAAAAATAACCTGCAGATAATTTCAAGTCTGCTTAATCTTCAATCAGCTATTTCAAAGAAGAAAGATATCAATGAAGTGATTGATGAGTGTAGAAACAGAATTCAATCCATTGCACTTGTTCATGAAATGTTGTATCGTTCAGCGAATTTTAAAAAAGTGAATGTCAGTCAATACATACATCGGTTATGTGATAATATTTGTGCCACTTTTAAAAGAGATGATTCTGAAATTGAAATGACATATCAAATTTCTAATGATCATTTACTTGAAACAGATCAGATCATTCCTATCGGATTAATAATTAATGAGATCCTAACCAATTCATTTAAGCATGCCTTTCCTTCGAAAAAGGGTGTAATAAAGATCGTTTATTGTAGCAATGAGTCTGGAAACCGACTAGCTATTTCAGATGATGGAATTGGAATTCAACAATCAAAGGATCAAGTACACAAAGAAGGCCTGGGTTTTCAACTAATAGGAATGCTCAGCGACCAATTAGACGGAAAACTGAATTTTATTTCTGATAAAGGTTGTAAATTTGTACTCGATTTCAAGTGAATAATAAACAAGTGAAAATATTGCTGGCTGAAGATGAAGACACCATTGCCTCTGCTTTGATACTTAATTTGAATCTGGCCGGTTACGAAGTGATTCATGCTTCAGACGGATCAAAAGCGATTGAATTGTTCAAGCAACATAATTCTTCCATCGCATTACTACTTCTAGATGTAATGATGCCAGGTAAAAGCGGATTTGATGTCTTTTCTGAAATAAAGAAACTTAGCCCTTCTATTCCTGTTATTTTTCTAACAGCTCGTGATCAGTCCAGTGATAAGATCCAAGGCTTAAAACTTGGAGCTGATGATTATATCACGAAGCCATTTGACCTTGAAGAATTATTGTTAAGAGTTAAAAATGCAGTTAGAAGAAGTTCATTGAACGAAGTAAAAAATATTTTCAGTTTCAGCAATTGCTCCATTAATTTTGACAATTATGAGGTGAAAGATGTGGCAGGACATACGCTGCCCCTTTCAAAAAGGGAAATTGGTCTGCTTAAACTCCTCACCTCTCAACCAAATAAAGTGGTATCAAGAGATAAGATCATTGAAGACCTTTGGGAAGAAAGTGAGAATGCATCGAGCCGAACGATCGATAATTACATTCTCGGATTCAGAAAATTATTCGAAAAAGATCCTAAAAATCCCGTTCACTTTATTTCAATAAGAGGTGTTGGTTATAAATTCATTGAATAAACGAACTTATTAGGGGGTGAATGTACCCAATTGCTTTTCCAGTCTTTTTAATTCCACAACTTTTTCCAAATATCCTAGTTTTTCGTAAGAGAAAATAAGATTGTTGATACAGCGCTTTACTATTTCAGTGTGACTGCAAGGAAGATAATATTTGGAATGTGGGTCGAGATTCAATTGTTTTAAAAATGTATCAATGTCTTTTTGGCTGAACACCAAACCTTTGCTGAATGGATTGATATAGAAAAGAATGTTATTTGAAAGCGTCACATTGTTCACATCAATCAAATTGGCATTCTCACTCACATAAGCCAATACAAAATGTTGTGGGAGATTAATTCCATAGATTGGTATGGCAAGTTCTTTGCAGATCAAGGCGTAGATCACACTCAACATCAAAGGATTTCCCTTTTTGCTTTCCAGTACATTATTGATGAATGAATTCTGAGGCGCATGATAATTGGTGATATTTCCACTGAACTGATGTACTTCAAATAGAATATGGTTGATGATCTTCACTTTCTCCAGCGCTGTAAGATCTTCGTGCAATTCCAGCCAAACATCTTGCTTAATGGTTGCCAGTTGTTTTTTTACGGTGTTCTCGTCCAGATCTGGATATTGATAGTGTGCTAACAACAGCATTCCTTTTAAGAGATCTTCATTCTCATTCTTGGCCCAATTGCCCAATGCTTTTTCCAGTGTTTCAAATTGAATGGTATGAATGATCGCCTCAATTCGTTTCTGCATCATAGCATCAAAGCTATTTTCCCAGGCCGTTTCCAGATGGGGAATGGCAGGAGGTCCGAGGATCACAAAGCGATCTTTTACCTGCACATAGATGTCTTCATCCGGATCATCCAGTAAAGTGATCAAAGCGATCACTTCCTTCAGACTCATTTCATTTTTTCTTCTTGAGGCCATATTGAACAAAACAAATTTAGTGGAGGAAGCCTCCCTCCTCTGCCCTATTCCAATATCTTTTTTAACACAACAACGTTTATCGTATTCAACACCCTAAACTTGATAACATGTTTGCCAATAAAAAAAGCCCCTTTTTCAGGGGCTTTTTAATGATCTCAATCTACTTAAATTATTTATTTAAGATAAGTCGTTTAACTGTCTTCTCTTTCCCACTTTCTATGTTTATGAAATAAACTCCTGCGGCTTCATGGGTAAGGTCTATCTCTATACTTCCTGAGCTGATGTTTGGGTGTTTAGAACTCATAATTGTTTGTCCTAATATGTTGGTAACCGACACATTCAAGTTCATTGAACTAGGTAAGGTCATGATCAAATTCACTTTGCCACTGCTTGGATTAGGTTGCAATGTAATATAGGAACGTAACAAAACGTTCTTAGCAATTCCAACATCACAGGCATCTACTGAAACAGTTGTTGCAGCATTTCCAGTTCCTACTGAGTTAGTGGCCGCACAATTTACTGTATAAACTCCTGCAGAAGGAAATGTGATAGATGGATTAGCAACAAGGTTACTTGGTGAATACGTTACACCTGCACTAGGGGTGGTTGTCCAGAAGAAGGTAGGAATAGGATTTCCTATGGCATAAGCAGTAGTAGAAATGACTCCAACTGTATTACAAACATTGATCGGCATATTCGCATAGGCAGTTGGTGTACTTGCAGGATTGGTACATTGAGTTGCTGAGCTGGCAGTAAGTGATTGTCTGTACAATGCGTTAGCCATTGCTGTTTGCATTCTTATTTTTTGATCAGGAGTGAACATGATCAAACTTCCGTCATCGCAGTAATCCATAAAGTTCATGAACATATCTCCATTCGGGTCGTTAGGAGCACAATCATTCACATGCAATGGATAAGCCGGCGCGCCCCAATTTTGTCCATTAGGACAACCCAAATTACCTCCTTTTTGCGGAGGAGTATCATTGCAATAGTCAGTTGCAGCGCAATCACCATTACCGAAACCATCACCATCACCACCAATGTGTCTTAAGCCTAGCCAGTGCCCTATTTCATGCGTAGCTGTTCTTCCAAGATTATTTGTTGGCAACATCAAACTTCCTACATTGCCATAACAACCGGCATACACCCATATTCCGTCTGTATTTGCAGAACCAACCGGTCCAAGTCCAGCTAATGGAGCACCGGCCGGGAAAGTAGCATATCCTAATAAACTAACTTGATTGCTGATTCCTGATGTCCATACATTCAGATAGTATTGAGGGTCCCAAATTGTTTTTGGCTTGATAGTGCCGTCAAAATAAGCTTTTAGAGAAGCATTAGAACCAAAGGAGAATGGATTCGACCAGCTTGAATCCTGGTAACGCACCCTGTGAATTCCCGGCTCAGCCAATGTTTGTCCTAATGGATTTTTTGTCGCAGCGCAGAATGTGATCTGGCAATTGGCAGCTCCCACAGCGGAGAAAGCCGTTGCTGCTAGATTTCCTACATTCCATCCTGTTCCGCCAAGGTCTGCATTCAGAACATTTAACTGAGAATTGATCTGTGCAGCAGAAATATTTGGAAAGGTTCCGGGTGCTTCGCCACCGTGAATCACGTGTACGATAACCGGAATCGTGTAACTTGCTGCAGCTCTTCGGCCACTGATGATATCTTGTTTGAATTTTTCTACTTCTTT
>DAORJH010000207.1:0-5087 GCA_035438925.1 Bacteroidia bacterium
AGAAGCGGTTCAGGTAGGAAGTCGTTTTGTAGCATCAATGGAAAGCAGTGCGCATATAAATTTTAAAAATGCAATTATTAGTACCCCGGAAGGTGGAACTCAATTAACTTTGAAACAACTTACTCCGGTTCGTTTGATAAGAAATAAATTCTTTAAAGAAGTTGATGAGGCAGAAAAAAGAGGAGCAAGTGTTGAAGAAATAAAGACACTATTAGGAAGAGCAAGGGCAAAAAAAGGAATGTTTGAGGGAGACCTTGAAGAAGGAGAGTTGGAGATAGGTCAGGTTAGTAATGATTTGAAAGAAATTAAGCCTGCATCAAGGATCGTCGATGAAATGATGAGTGAATTCATAGCAACGCTCAATAAACTCAAGAACATAAGTTGATAGGTGATGGAGATTTTACCTTTTTATTGGCCTGACGAAACCTACTAAATTCTTTTCCTGGTGTTGAATCAAAATACCTCAATACACTGTAACAAGTCATTTGAAATCAATTGAAAAGTTTTAATCTGCAAAGATAGCGAGGAGAGCGTAGCAGATGTTTATTTTAATCTGCTAGTTGAACTGATAGGAAGCGAAATTTTAATGTGGAAATGTAAACCGAACAGGATTAGAATCTTAAATAAGGTTTTTTATAATCAATGAATCAAAAGAAAGGTAAATCTGACTACTCTAAGCGAAATCGATATTTTGATATAAGAGTTTTCGCGTGATAAAGATCAGTTGCAAATAGCTATTTAGTTACCTAATTTCGTACGTCTTTTGTTTTGTTTTATCAAAATAGTGAAATAGTTAAAGAGGTTTTTACTCCTACCGTACGATTGCGATTATTGAAAAGTGCAATCATACATTATACGTATTTGCCAAACGCAGAATTAGGATTGGAAGAAGCGAAATTCAATCACCAAGCTTTTATTGATTTAAGAACCGGTGTGCATCCACTTTTAATCGACAGCATGGAAGGTTTCATTAATCCAACTAAGGAATATGCAGATTATATCAGATCAAGAGAACCATACACTCCGTTAATAGGCCGTGCAGTAGTGACAAATTCATTGGCGCATAATCTAATACTTTCTATCTATTACAAGGTGAATGATACCATGTATCCTTTTAAGGTATTTAAATCTTATTCAGAAGCTGAAAATTGGCTTCTTACTTTGCCTCAGATCGTGAAACCAAAAAACTCATTTATAAGTGAGTATTAGAAGAACGGAGGGGAGAGTTGAATCTACCTGTCTATCGCCAGTTAGACAGGCCCCCGACAATCATATTGTTTTCTGATTTTTCTTTTTCCTGCGGCAGATTTGTAATATTTTTCAAGTACTCTGGCTGAGACTCTATCCGGACATTGCTCAGAAAAAATAAGAGTAAAAGGTTTTTTTGCTTTGGTGCTTTGATTCAGCCCGGCATTATGTTCGTGTAGTCTTCTTTCCAGATTATTGGTCATTCCAACATAGATCCAATCTGACTGAGTGGAAAGTATAGCGTAAACGTAGATCATTAAATTGAAAAAGCTCCTAAAGGAGCTTTTTGGTAGCGGAGGGGAGAGTTGAATCTACCTGTCTATCGCCAGTTAGACAGGCCCCCGACAATCATATTGTTTTCTGATTTTTCTTTTTCCTGCGGCAGATTTGTAATATTTTTCAAGTACTCTGGCTGAGACTCTATCCGGACATTGCTCAGAAAAAATAAGAGTAAAAGGTTTTTTTGCTTTGGTGCTTTGATTCAGCCCGGCATTATGTTCGTGTAGTCTTCTTTCCAGATTATTGGTCATTCCAACATAGATCCAATCTGACTGAGTGGAAAGTATAGCGTAAACGTAGATCATTAAATTGAAAAAGCTCCTAAAGGAGCTTTTTGGTAGCGGAGGGGAGAGTTGAACCCCCGACCTCAGGGTTATGAATCCTGCGCTCTAACCACCTGAGCTACCCCGCCATTTGTGGTTCTGAATTTGGGGTGCAAATATAGTAATATTCAAGTATTTCAATTAGTTTGAATCAACATTTTTAAAAAGGCAATAGTTAAGTTCATCACTTTTTATACTGAATAATAGAATTATCAGACTAAACCAGAATTCAGATTATTTGGTCGAAATGAAATTTCTGAATGCAATGTCCTAACCCTTTGTGAAGAAGCTATCGATTAAACCGAAATTTATTAAAAAACTGAAATTCAACATGTTACAATTTAACAATCAGATTAGTTAGTAATTTTATTTGTTTTGTAAGCTAAAATTTCTATTTTTCATGAAAATTTTGGATTATGTCGAAAAAAAACAAAGCTTCGTCTGCTAAAAAGAGCAACACAAAAAAGACGGTGAAGTCGGCAGGGGCTAAAAAGGCTGTGAAAACAGCAAAGAAAGTAACTGTTAAAAAGCCAGCTTCAAAAAAGCCAGCCTCAAATCCAAAGAAAAAAACGATTGTTTCAAAAACTGCAGTTGTAAAAGCGAAAGTAAGTGTCAAAAAACCACTTACTAAAGTAGACAAGAAATTGAAAGTTAATCCTTCAAAAGCTATTGTAGCTGTTAAATCCAAGGAGATTGCAAAGAAGAATGAGAAGAAGGTAGAAACCAAAGTAATTCCATCTGTAGTAAAGAACCTTCCTTCAAAGAAAGAGATTGCGGTTGAGAGGAGTGATGATAAGTCAGATGCAATCGTAAAAAAACAGAATGAAACTAAAAATGGCAACAACGAAGTACTTGCTATATCCAATACGATTCCTAAAACGAATGTAACTCCGATTTCCGCCTCTAAGATCGCATCCATTTCAAGTTCTATTACTAACCCCATCAAAAAAGTTGATTCTTATTCCGTTAAGGTGGAAAAAGAACCAAACGGGAAATTTGAACTGGAATTTGTTGTTCGTTCATCTCCGGAAATGCTTTTTGAATTCCTTTCTACACCTAGTGGTTTAAGTGAATGGTTCTGTGATGATGTGAATATCAGGAACGGGATCTACACTTTTATATGGGATGGAACTCTGCAACAGGCACGTCTGCTTAAAACACATGATGATCAGTTAGTGCGTTTTCAGTGGGTTGAGAAGACCGATGGAAGTTATTTTGAATTTCGCATCCAAAAAGACGATCTAACGAATGATATTTCCCTTATTATAACTGATTTTGCTGATAGCAATTCTGAAAAAGAATCGGCAAGAAGATTATGGCAAAGTCAGGTTGAAAAGCTATTGCATATCATCGGCTCAATCTTTTGATCCGGCAATATCAAGTTCTCCTGCTTTTCCGACCTTATTGATAAGTGGCTCTTCTTTTAAGTTTGGCAGGCTTATTTCCGAAACATTGATCCCATTCAGATCGCTAAAAAACCACTTCATGTTTTCCACACTGATCGAAGCTAACTGATTTGATCGATCATTTATCCTGATGTCTTTGCAACCACTTTCAGCTTGATAGATCCCACTAATAAGAATTTCAGCAGCATCCAGTTCATAGAGTTTGTTGAATTCAATCAAATGAATAAGATCTTCCGCATATGAATAATTCGTAGCATAACCTGCATTCTTTAAGCCTTTGCACCAAGCTTTATAGTCGTTAATTGGAATTGCGAACAGAGTGGCATAACGGGGACGGTTCTTAAGGAATAAACTATGGTCGGTATACGATTCTCGAACATTCATGTAACTCCTGAAGCATTCATTCAATTCATCATCTGTCTTAAGTATGGTATCACCTTGCCAGCCCACATGGCATTTGATACCAAAATGATTGTTGGCTTTGGCTGCAAGCTGGCTAGTGCCACAATTGCTCTCACATATCGCTTGTGCCATGATCACACTGGCCGGAATCTTGAATTCTATCATTTGCTCAATAGCAACTTCGGAATAATGATTGATATAAGCCGGCGTTTTAAAGAGAGGAGGTTGCGAAAAAACGGATGCAGAGAAAAGAACAAACAAAAGTACTGCCGAAATCTGTATCAATCTGTTTCCTGTCCTCATTAAATGATAAGTGGTTAATACAAAAATAGAGTGGTAGCAGAGGTCTATTTTATTTTGCTTACTTTTATATTAACAAAGGACTTTTAATAAGGAGTAGCTTGAAGGTTTTGTTTAAGCTCTTTTTCGAATGTCTTTTGTCAAGCATTAAAAATGTAATGAAGAATAAAAATCAAATTCTATTATGAAAAAGTGTTTACTGCTATTGGCTTTTCTTGCTGTTTATTCAATAAATGCACAAGTTGTCAAATACCACCGGGTATTGATGCGCGGCGATCAGAATTTGCAAAAAACTTTATTAAGTCTGGGAATCACCATCGATCATTCTGACAAAACGAATGAGGGTATTGTCGCAGAAATAAGCGAAATGGAAGTAGATCTACTCAAGAAAAATCAGATCGACCACACTGTTTTGATAAGCGATATGGCGAATTATTATGAGAAGAGGAATCTCGAAGACATTCAAAATAAAACAATGGCTCCTCAGGATTGCAACAAAAGTACCCTCACAAAGCCTACTTATTTCCATTTAGGAACGATGGGTGGCTATTTCAAATTCAATGAGGTTACTCAGATACTGGACAGTATGGCCCTTTTATATCCAAACCTGATCACTGTGAAACAAGCTTTGAATCCGCTATCTGTTGAAGGTAGGACAATATGGACCGTAAAGATCAGTGACAATCCTGGAGTCGATGAATCTGAACCGGAAGTTCTCTACACTGCACTTCACCATGCCAGAGAAGGAGCATGTGTCTCTCAATTGATCTTTTATATGTGGTATATACTTGAAAATTATGCCACAAATCCGGATATCAAAGCAACCGTTGATAATACAGAAATGTATTTTGTTCCTGTAGTGAATCCGGATGGATATGTCTACAATCAAACAACGAATCCAAATGGAGGGGGAATGTGGCGTAAGAACCGCAGAGTGAATGGTGGTGGTGTTTTTGGCGCAGATCTAAATAGAAATTACGGTTACAATTGGGGATTCGACAATATTGGTTCATCACCAACCACATCCAGTGATACCTATCGTGGACCCTCTGCATTTTCAGAACCGGAAACACAGGCTATGCGTAATTTTTGTAACTCCCGTCAATTCGTGAATAGTCTCAATGCTCAT
>DAORJH010000208.1:0-1457 GCA_035438925.1 Bacteroidia bacterium
AGAAATAGACTTTTGGGAACGCCATAATCGTTCGCTTCATAGTCGATATGGAGAGAATCGAGGTCTTTGTAGAAAAGTTTAACGCTTAAAAGTAAATTGGAGGTCTCTTCTACATTTTGTTTTTCATAGGAAGGGTCGAAAATAAAAACACCTTTAGAAGTGGTGATCCAGCACTTACCTTTTTTGTCGATAAATTGCACTCGGCATAAACTGTTCGTCAATCCCTCATCCTTTGTGTAGGAGACAAAATTAATTTTGTGAGCAAGATAATCGGTGAGGTTAAATACGCATATTCCACGAGAGGTTCCCAAGATCATTTTACCGTTATTCACATGAATGGAAACAACCAAACGTTCTTCCAGATCTTTCTCTGCAGTAAGGGAATCGAGTATGGTCAGCGTTAAATTTGCATTTAATTTACATCTGTATAATCCATTATCACTTCCAATAAGGTATTCGTTCTTTCTTAATTCGAAAATGCAATTTGCATCTGTATTGATAAATCCATTCTTGGATGAAAAGGTTAGGGTAGTGTCATAGTTTGAATAACCGATTCCATACATTCCATTTCCAAACCAAAGATTTCCCTGACTGTCTTTTTTTACAAACGAGTTCACCAATTCTTTGATCCCGCTATTTAATTTTAAAACGACTTTTTCATTTTCGAATATCTGAGGACCACCCCCGGCAGTACCGAAACAAAGCCTGTCAAATTTATCATAGGTGGCACTGAAGCCGCCTAACCATGGTTCTGATTTTATATTGTTCTTTGAAATTCGATAACCGTTACCTCCGTAACCAAGTAATAGCAAATCATTATTCTTTGCAACGATGGATCCTGTTATTTTGCGAAATGGCTGCCCGTCTGCAGAGCTATAGTTGCTTATCTGATTGGCGTTTTGATCATAATAGGACGCGAAATTATCGCCCGACAGCCACAGATTACCAATTGTATCTTCAATGATCCTATTCACACTATTACTGTAGAGACCGTTCTTTTCTGTCAGACGAGTGAATCGTTCGCCCGAATATTTGAAGAGACCGTTACCAAAACTCCCAAGCCATACATTACCTTCTGAATCACAAAGCACGCTCCAGAAACTGACGGCATTCAAGCCTTCTTTCTCTTTGTATTGATAGAATTTTTTTCCATCGAAGCGATATACTCCGTTCTCCCATGTGACAAGCCAAATGTCCCCTTTCTTATCCATACTCATGCTAATGGACCCACCACCAACATCTATTACGGAGTCAAGCTTATCATTCTTCACTTGAAAAATAGGTTGTCCCCAACCGGAATACCATTCTTTTCCATTTTTCAACTCAACGAGTTTATAGCAGGTGCCAGGTACATTTTGGCGGATAAAAGAATCTTTTTCAAGTACATAATAACCCACATCACCGCCTGCAAATAATTTTCCGTCCTTTCTTCTTTTGAAACTTCGTATGCCGTTATG
>DAORJH010000208.1:1467-5025 GCA_035438925.1 Bacteroidia bacterium
ATCAGTTGAATTGAATGGTTTGTATTTTCTTATTAGTTTTTTTCCTTCTTTATCAGGATCAAAGTGAACAATGCTTCTGTTTCCGCCGGCCCAAATACTACCGTCGGTGTCAGAATAAATACCCCAGAATACTTCCTGTGAATAGAGCTCACTTATTGTATCCGGTTTTTCAAACTTCTTTTTATTCAAGACAAATAATCCTCTGTTGGTTGCCGCCCATATCCTTCCATTTTTGTCTTCGGTAACGTCTAGGATATCAGGTGCAAAAAGACCATCTTGTGTCGAATAATGCTTAAAGCTTTTTCCATTGTACACTGCCAACGCTCCGGCGCCACCTATCCAGATCCTCCTTTTGCTATCCTGAAAAAGACACCGGATGTTCTTAACAAATAATCCTTCTTCTCCTGTAAATTGTGTGAAGTTGACTGTTTGTCCTGTACTGACTACTGATTGTGGTTTGCAAAGTAAGGCAAACAACATTAGATATGCGAATATTAAAAAATTCTTCAGCATTTTCACTTACGAATATAACACAATTAGTCGGCAAAAGAAATTTAGCATTTGAAGGTTAAATTCGATAAACAAGGTTTCTGTGTGTCAGCGTATGGAGGCTGTTTCTTGAAGAAATATGGATCCGTGAGACGAGTTGTGATTATATCTTGATCCCAATAAGCAAAACATCATCTACCTGCTCCAAATCTCCTTTCCATTCCTTAAAGAACGTAATGAGTTTTTCAGATTGTTCGTTGAATGGTAAAAGATGATTCGTAAGCAATAACTCATCCAGCTTTTTGTATTTGAGTTTTTTTCCCTGCCCGAATGAACTTCCGGTCAGGCGGGCTTTAGGACCACCGAATTGATCTGCAAATCCATCTGTGTATAGGTAAAGACAATCGCCTTTTTGCAAATCGATCTCAAACAGAGTGAAGTCTTCCTTTCTTTCTCCTAATCCTACGGGCATGCTGTTCTTGTTGAGAACTTTCATTTCATTTCCACGGATTAAAAGAGGTGCATTATGAGCGCAAGCGTAAGTGGCTTTCCATTTTTCGCTCACCTGAATTCGGTCTTTGAATTCAAAAGTTTTCTCAATACACATCAATATCCCGTCAAATCCGTCCTTCTGATTGTTCTTACTTATGGCATGGATCAAGCGATCTCTCACATGATCCAGTATTTTATTTGGCTCAAGTATGTTCTTTTCGTTCACAGCTTCACTCAGATAAGCAGAATTCAGCAGACTCATGAAACCACCCGGAACCCCATGTCCGGTACTGTCGCATACCGCTATATAAAACAGCTCTTTTACGATGGAAAGTTCATTTTGCTGCCTGGTGATCATTTTTTTTGCGATCCAGTAAAAGTCGCCACTGACTATGTCTTTCGGCATATTGATCAGAAAGGCATCCTTGAAAAAATGGGCTATGAGTTCAAAGTTGTCGAAAAGCGAATCCTGTATGCGTTTCGCATAATTGATGCTGTCGGTTGTTTCTTTTTGTTTGATGTCAACCAGTTTCTTTTGCTCTTCAATGATGATCTTCTGTGCTTTTGTAAGTCTGAATCTTTTGTATAAGAAGACGAGTAATATTCCAACAATGATAAGGCATCCGGTAACTGAATAGATGATATAACGTTGCTTTGCCTGTTTAACTTTTTCGATAGCTGTTTGTTTTTCCTGTTCCTGCTTCAGTAAAGCTTTTTCTTTTTCATATTCAAATTTCAATTCAGCCTTTTGAAGTTCTTTTTCATTGTTCGTAGAATCTAATTTTGTCTTACTACTCATGTAATTGGAGTAGTGTTCTAATGCTAATTTATAATCATGAAAATTATTATTGTAAATTTCTGCGAGCGCAATATTCGCATTCACCTTTCCTTCCAGGTCACCGATCTCATTGGCAATAGCAAGTGATCTATTGAAATAGTCCAGACTTGATTTATAATCATTATGCTGATAAAAGATCATTGCAATGTTTCCTAATACCAGCTCTTCCTGAAATTTATCTTTCAATTCAAGGGCAATGGCGAGTGAATTTTCGTAATACTGCTTGGCGCGTTCGTTTCTGCCTTTTAATGATTGTATAAACGCAAGATTGTTCAGCGTCTGCATTTCAGTTCTTTTATCACCGATCTCTCTGCAAAGCGCCAAACCTTTCTGGTAAAGTTCTCCCGCTTTATCAAGCTCGTTCATGTTTCTGAAAAGGATCCCGAGATTATTGTAAAATCCGGCAATGCTTTCTTTTTGTTTTGATCTGATCGCGATATCTAGTCCCTTGTAGAAAAGTGCTTTTGCCTTGTCAAAGTCATGAAGACGCGTGTATACCGACCCATAAGAACTATAAAGCCCTGTGATCACGGCAGGATCCTTTCTGATTTCTGCCAATGAAAGGGCAGATTGGTAATATGCAAGTGAAGCAGAGTAGGCTCCTTGTCCGGAATAGACATGACCCAGATTGACAAGAGCAGTGATTTGATTTGCTGTGTCTTTTAATCTTTCAGATAAACCCGCAGCTTTTTTTCCGAACTCGATTCCTTTAAATAGTTTACCCTTCTTATTGTATTCGGCACTGAGTGAAATGTAAGTTCCATTGATGTCTACACTGTCTTTCGAAACTTTTAAACGATTTAAAAGACTATCAATATTCAATCCCTGCGCATTTACTTGATGAAATGATCCAACTGCAAGGAGCAAAAAGATGATATATGAGAATGCGAATTTCAATCTGATGAAATTAAGTGGTTTGTTCCATTTCTGCAATGAAATGAAATTCTAATTACTGAAAGCGCTCATTCAAAGAGGGAATTCACATTCAATGATTCAATTTTCAATCATTTCATTGGGTGTCTTACTGTTTCTTTTTCTTTACCATGGTCAGGATCGTAGCGATACCAACCGTTTCACCGGTTTCTCCTTCTACTCCAATTTTAGCTCTTACCTCCGGTGAGCTGGCATCATAGATGTCTACCATCCATTTCACGATCCCAACTTTCACTTCTTCTCCATTAGCAGCTGTAAGTGGTTTATCATTTTCAATTTTCTCTTTACAAGTAAATCGAACACCAATAGTCATTCCGGGATAAATAGGTTTTGTAAATCGACATTCATCTATTCCGTAATTCAATAAAACTGGTCCCTTTGGTGGATCCACAAATAAACCTGCTGCACGTGATAAAATAAAGTAACCATGTGCAACGGTTCGTTTGAAAATTGTTCCGTCCAATGATTCAGGTTGAAGGTGCGCGTAGAATTTGTCCCCGCTTAATTCCGCAAAATTCACGACGTCACTTTCAGAAACAGTATGTGTATGAGTGATCAGCGTTTCACTAATATCAAGGTCTTCAAAGTATTGTCTGAACGGATGAATGTTCTTGATCAAATGTTTACCTCCGTATTGATAGTTATTCAAAACATTGGTGATCGTTGAAGGAGATCCCTGAATGGCAGTGCGCTGTAAATAATGGAATACACCACGTTTTCCGCCCATTTCTTCTCCGCCTCCTGCTCTTCCCGGTCCACCGTGCACGAGAAGGGGCATTGGACTCCCATGACCGGTACTTTCTTTT
>DAORJH010000209.1:0-5021 GCA_035438925.1 Bacteroidia bacterium
ATTTGAAAAGAAATCCTATGGTGATTCCGGAAGCAGATCACATGGCGGCGATAAGCCGGCAAAAAAAGGATTCGGAAAAAGCAGGTTTAACTAATTGAAATATCACTATGATCTCGGTAAATGCTGTAACAGTAAGCTTTGGCGGTTATAATCTATTTGACAATATAAGTTTTCTTATCAATCCGAAAGACCGCATTGGTCTGGCCGGAAAGAACGGAGCAGGTAAAAGTACCATGCTTAAATTACTCGCAGGTGAACAGAATCCTACCAAGGGAGAAGTAGCTGTTCCGCGCGATATTAAGATCGGTTACCTTCCTCAGGACATGATCCATCAACACGGAAGAACTGTTTTTGGTGAAACAGAAACAGCCTACCATGAGATCAATTTGCTGGAACAGCGCATTGACAAGATCAATCACGAGCTCGAAACCCGAACCGATTACGAAAGCGAAGCTTACGGAAAATTAATTGAAGAGCAGACCGAAATCTACACGCGATTGGATATCATTGGTGCAGGAAGCAAGGAAGAAGAAATTGAAAAGATCCTAAAAGGATTAGGATTCGAGAGAAAAGACTTTGAAAGACAAACAGCAGAATTCAGCGGAGGCTGGAGAATGCGCATTGAGCTTGCAAAATTATTACTTCAAAAACCACATGTGCTTTTATTGGATGAGCCTACCAATCACCTCGACATTGAAGCCATCATGTGGCTGGAGGAATTCATGGAAACTTTTCCGGGTGCAGTGGTTCTGATCAGTCACGATAAAACATTTCTTGACACCGTAACATCCCGTACCATAGAAATTGTGAACGGTAAAACCTACGATTACAAAACAAATTATTCGCGTTACCTTGTTTTACGTCAGGAACGGATCGAACAACAAGAGAACGCACAGAAGAATCAGCAGAAGATCATCAATCAAACAGAAGTGCTCATTGATAAATACAGAGCCAAAGCCAACAAGGCATCGTTTGCTCAATCCCTCATCAAAAAACTCGACCGTATGGAAAGAGTGGAAGTGGATGACATGGACACATCAGTATTGAATTTCCGTTTTCCAACTCCTGCGCATAGCGGAAAAATTGTTCTCACCGTTGAACATGCCGGAAAAAAATACGGTGACAAGCAGATCTTCTCAGATGCAAGTTTCATCATTACAAAAGGAGAAAAGATTGGACTGGTAGGAAGGAACGGAGAAGGAAAAAGTACCATGATGAAAATGATCTCGGGAAAAATTCCATTCGACGGTACGGTGCAGATCGGACACAGTGTTTTACCCGGATACTTTGAACAGGATCAGGAAGAAAAACTCGATCCAAAGAAAACTGTATTTGAAACCATAGACGATGCGGCAGTTGGAGAAGTAAGAAAACAAGTAAGAGGATTACTCGGTTCATTTCTTTTCAGAGGAGATGATATTGATAAAAAAGTACAGGTGTTGAGCGGAGGAGAAAGAGGAAGATTAGCCTTATGTAAATTATTATTGGAGCCATACAATCTTTTGTTGATGGATGAGCCTACCAATCACTTGGACATACGATCGAAAGAGATCTTGAAGAAAGCTTTGCTGGATTATGAAGGAACAGTGATCATGGTAAGTCACGATCGTGATTTCATGAAAGGCATTTGCAATCGATTGTTTGAATTCAGGGACGGAAAAGTGAAAGAACATTTGTGTGACATTGAAGAATTCATGCAAATGAGAAAGGTAGAAAGATTGAATGAGCTGGACCTGGATAAAAAAGCGAAAGTGGAAGTGAAAAAAGCCCCTGTAACTGTGGATGAAGATACTGTTGCAAAACAAAAAAAAGAAGCAGAGCAGAAACAACTGAGAAGTCAGCTGAAGAAAGCCGAAGAGAATATTGAACGACTGGAAAAAGAAATAAAAGAGGCCGATCAAAAACTGGCCGACCCAAAAGAATACGAGAAACTGATGAACGATCAGACTTTCTTTGCCAAATACAATACACTCAAAAAAGAGCTGGAGAAGGAAATGGAGAAGTGGGAGAAGATCAGTTCTGATTTGATCTAGAATTCATCTCAATGAGAATGAACAAGGAATATTCCTATCTTTGTTCTCATTGAGTTTCAAAAAACACATACCCAACGCCATCACCTGCCTTAATTTGCTTTGTGGTTGCTTGGCCATTGTAAAGGCATTGGATGGAAATATCTCTCAGGCGGCTTATCTGATTGGTCTCGCTGCTATTTTCGATTTCTTTGACGGAATGGCTGCACGCATCTTAAAAGTTTCTTCGCCCATTGGCAAAGACTTAGATAGCTTGGCGGACATGGTGAGTTTTGGTGTTGTTCCCGGAGTGATCATGTTTCGCGTGCTACAATTCACCAATGATCATTTCATTTTCTCTACCCTGCCCCGCGTTACACCCATCACGCAAATCCACACCTTTGATCACTACCTTCCCTATATCGCTTTTCTAATTCCCATTTTCTCTGCACTTCGTCTTGCTAAATTCAACAACGATGAAAGACAGGTGGATGCTTTCATTGGTCTGCCTACCCCGGCCAATTCCATTTTCTTCTGCTCCATTGCCCTTTTGATCCAGCAAACTTTTTTAGAATACGAGAGCAATCCACGCAGTTTGCATGACATACTAAGCTATGACCTTCGCTACGACCTTTACATGAATAAACTGGGACACCCTTATTTTCTGGCGGTTGTCATGGTGGTTTTTTCGCTTTTACTGGTGGCAGAGATCGAATTGTTCTCCTTTAAATTCAAACATTTTAAATGGAAGGAAAATGAAGTTCGCTGGATCTACATCATTTGGTGCATATTGCTGATATCCATTTTTCGTTTTAACGGAATTCCATTAACGGTCGTCTCTTATGTTGGCTTTTCAATGATCGCCAACTTCATTCAAAAAAGAAGAGCCTGACACTGTTATTCAAAAGTGAAAAAAATGCCGATTTGAACTTCTTTGATTTTTCATTTCATTCACTATCTTAGCATTCTTAAAAATTACGACGCATGAAATTTATTGCTGATATTGATGTGATGCCTCTGAAGGCTTTGCTTGACCCTCAGGGGAAAGCTGTGACCGGTTCTATGAAAAACTTAGGATTACCTGAGATTCAGAATGTGCGTATCGGCAAACACATTACATTGGAAATCGAGGCAGAAAATGAAGCCGGTGCCAAGGTAAAAGTGGATGAAGCCTGCAAGAAATTGCTCTGTAATCAGATCATGGAAGGCTACGAATTCAAATTGAAAGCCCTTTAATTTCTTCTTTTTATTTTCATGGAGAAAGGCTGTAAATGTCGCCTTTCCTTTCTTTGCTTGCCCCTGTCTCAGATGAGGGATATCTGAATAAGCCAAAGCTTCCTACATTTTTTTCATTATTGTTTGAAATATACAATCATTGCATTACATTTGAAGCCTATTAAATGAAAAACAAGCCGGTATTCCGGCATTAAAACAAAGCAACATGGGCTATTTATTTACATCAGAATCTGTGTCGGAAGGACATCCCGACAAAGTGGCCGATCAGATCTCGGACGCGTTAATTGATAATTTCTTGGCATTCGATCCTTCGAGTAAGGTAGCCTGCGAAACTTTAGTAACTACCGGACAAGTGATCCTTGCCGGTGAAGTAAAATCAAAAACTTATTTAGATGTGCAGGAAATTGCACGTGAAGTGATCCGTAAGATCGGATACACAAAAGCAGAATACATGTTCGAAGCAAACAGTTGCGGCGTTCTTTCTGCTATTCACGAACAATCAGGCGACATCAATCAAGGCGTTGAGCGTAAGAAAAAAGAAGAACAAGGTGCCGGTGACCAGGGTATGATGTTTGGTTATGCAACCAACGAAACAGATAACTACATGCCTTTGGCTTTGGATCTTGCTCATGGTATCTTATTGGAACTTGCTGCTATCCGTCGCGAGAACAAGGAGATCAAATACCTTCGTCCGGATGCAAAATCACAAGTAACATTGGAGTACAACGATAACAACCAACCGGTTCGTATCGATGCGATCGTAGTTTCTACGCAGCATGATGATTTTGATTCAGAATCAAAAATGTTAGCGAAGATCAAAGCGGATATCATCAATATTTTGATCCCTCGTGTAAAGAAAAAATACCCTAAATACGCGAAACTTTTCAATGACAAGATCGCTTATCACATTAACCCAACGGGAAAATTTGTGATCGGTGGTCCACACGGAGACACAGGTCTTACTGGACGTAAGATCATTGTAGATACGTATGGTGGAAAAGGTGCACACGGAGGAGGAGCTTTCTCAGGAAAAGATCCAAGTAAGGTAGACCGTTCGGCAGCTTACGCAACTCGTCACATTGCAAAGAACTTAGTAGCAGCTGGAGTTTGTTCAGAAGTACTGGTACAAGTTTCTTACGCGATTGGTGTTGCTAAACCGATGGGAATCTACATCAATACTTATGGAACTTCTAAAGTAAAAATGACCGATGGTCAGATCGCTGAGATCGTAGAAAAAGTATTTGACATGCGTCCTTACTTCATCGAGCAAAGATTCAAATTACGCACACCGATGTACAGCGAAACAGCTGCATACGGACACATGGGACGTAAGAACGAGACCGTAACTAAAACTTTCAAAACACCTGACGGAAAAACAAAGACTATGAAAGTAGAATTGTTTACATGGGAGAAATTAGATTACGTTGGAAAAGTAAAAGCAGCTTTTAAGATCAAATAAGCTTTTCAATAACAATAATAAAAAAGCCGTTTCAATTGAAACGGCTTTTTTATTTCTTTTCTTTGCGTCCTTCGCGAACTCTTTGCGTCTTCGCGATTAAAATTCAATGCAACAAGGTCTATTTCAATTGTACTAAATATTATCTTATTGCTTAATAATTCCTAGTGCACTTTGTGACTACCTCGTGTATTAGTGCCTGCTTGCTACACGCAATAAGGAAGGGTTAAAACTTAACTTAACAAGACCTTTTTCGCTTCTTCTAAGATATCATCCGTAATTTTCTTATTGTCGGCCTCAGCATAGGTCCTTAATACCGG
>DAORJH010000210.1:0-4997 GCA_035438925.1 Bacteroidia bacterium
ATGCTTTTTCAAGGTCTACGCCAGTTTGGTTTGCTAAACAGATCAGCACAAAAAGCACATCGGCCATTTCATCACCCAGCTCTTTTTTAGCATCACTCTTTTTATTGCTCTGTTCACCATAAGTGCGTGCCATGATCCTTGCCACTTCTCCTACCTCTTCCATTAACAAAGCAGTATTGGTCAATTCATTGAAATACCTTACTCCGTACTTTTTGATCCAGGAATCAACTGTTTTTTGTGCTTCTGTGATTTTCATTCTACTTTACATTTTACATTCGTGCTTCTGCAATCGACTTCACACATTCTGAACCAGGCTTGCTTTCATCGGCATTTTTACTTGATTCTTTTCAAGTATAGCATAAATAGCATGATGCAGTTCACTTTGCAATATTCCGGTATCTGAGGGTGCACAATAGGGACGTACCACCAGATGTACCAAGCCTTCGTTAACACTTAATACAAATATACCGGGGGCAGGATCCTTTAGTACTTTTTCATTACTTGCTAAGACCTGCATGATCATGCCTTTTACTTTCTCAAAATCATTTTCATTGCTGATCCTGACTCCAACATCCACTCTCAAATTCCCGAAACGGGTGTTGTTCACGATGGCACCGTTACTTAATGGACCATTAGGCAAGATCACCGTTTTGTGTTCGGCTGTTAGTAAGATCGTATTAAAGATCTGTATCTCTTTTACCTCACCGGTGAGTCCTTGTGCCTCGATCGTATCGCCCACCTTAAAGGGTTTGAAGATCAAGATTAATACTCCGCCTGCAAAATTAGAAAGTGATCCTTGCAAGGCTAATCCAATTGCTAATCCCGCAGCACCAAGTATGGTCACAAAACTGGCAGTACCAATTCCAAGCATGCCGGCAACTGTAACAATTAGAATGATCTTTAATCCAATACTGATCAAACTTTTTAAAAAGGTCCTTAAGCTTACTTCCAATTGTTTCTTGGTCATTGCTTTCTCCGCCAGAGCGGCAATGCGTTTTATTAACCACAAACCAATGAATAGAACGACAAGTGCCCATAGTAATGTTGGTATGAATTGAATAAGCGTATCGGTCACCTTATCAATATAAGACTGGATCTTATCGGTTTCTTCTACCAGCTTTTCCTTTACCGTACCTACGGCAGGAATAACCTCCCCAACAATATTTTCTACCTGTAAAAAATGAAACATGCGTATAATTTTTTTATCTTCACAAAGCTAATAAACATGCACAAATACTGTTTACTTATAATTATTCTCTTATCAACTTTTTTACATGCCCAAGATGTAGAAGTGAAAGTGCACGGAGACAGCACCAAACATTTTCGCATCAAACCTGTAAATTGGGATACTGTTCAATATCGAAAATACAACTACGTCTTTATTGTTGGCTACTTCTCTCAATACCGGGTTTTCAATAATGAGATCATTTCGCAAATGCATAAAGATACATTAGGACTTGGCAAGCAAACCTATGTGGCACAATCGGGGGTGGTAAATGGACTGGTATTCAATTATGATAAATTTCAGATCGCTATTGGAGGACGTCCAAAATTCAAAGACACAAGTTCCACAAAGGGGCGTACGCAAATGTTCAATATAGGCGTGAGCTTTGGTGATAACCGATACGTTTCCGAAAGTTATTATCGTCGTTTTACCGGATTCTATAATTCGAATAGAAATGTGCTGGATAGCCTTGATCATGCAAAAGGAAAGTACTACCTCGAACCAAACATGAGAAGCAGTTTGTTCATGACTAGAATTATGTATTTCACAAGATACAGAGGTTTTTCTTACAAGTCAGGATTCGGTTGTAATTACCGTCAGCTGAAGAGTGCTTTTACCTGGATCTATGGAGCTAACTACAGCACTTACACCATGTTGAATGATAGTTCTGTCATTCCGGATAAAGCTCATTTTATGTTCAATGAATACTCCAGAATGAGAGGATTGAGATCTTACAATCTCGGTGTAACAATTGGCGCAGCAGGTACACTCGTGTTATTTAAAGCATGGTTTATCAACGGTTCTTTTACATTCGGGCCAGAACAACAATGGAGAGATTATGATCTCATTAGTGGTCACAGACGCATCTCCTACATTAGCGGAAGCGGAACAGGGCGTTTTTCAGCCGGACTGAACATGAAGAAATTTTATATGCTGGTTTCGATCACGAATGATTATAATCTTTATAATTCCAGCGCGATCATGAAATTCAAGTCGGAAGCCATCTCACATAACTTTACATTTGGATGGAGATTTCATTCCGGCGAACCACCGCAATTTTACAAGCGATTTCAGCAAACCAAATTTTACAAATTGTTCGGATAAAAAGATCTCTTACATATTTCATTTGTGCTCTTCTCCTTTTTTCTTGTCGTGAAGAAAAGCAAGGTGCAGACCTTATTCTGCATAACGCAAAGATCTACACGGTAGATTCTGTCTTTTCGATAAAAGAAGCAATGGCTATCAAAGACGGCAAGATTCTTTTTTGTGCGAGCAATGATGAGGTTCTGAATAAGTATCAAACTGCAAACTTAATGGATGCCCATGGAAAATTCATTTTCCCTGGATTCATTGATGCGCATTGTCATTTTTATGGTTATGGAAAGGGTTTGAATGAATTGGATCTTGTCAACACAGCATCCTTTCAGGAAGTGATCAATGCCTTGATCTATTATGCAAAAGAGAACAATATTTACCCTGAACATGCTGAAATTAACGTGAACAAAACACAATGGATCATTGGAAGAGGCTGGGATCAGAACGACTGGAAAGTAAACGAGTATCCTGACAAAAGAAAACTGGATTCACTTTTTCCAAACATTCCGGTTCTTTTAAAACGAATTGACGGACATGCGATCTTGGTCAATCAAAAAGCCTTGGACATAGCCGGTTTTACCGAGAAAACAAAGATCAACGGTGGAGAATTGGTTTTGAAGAACGGCAAACTAAGTGGAATACTCATTGATAATGCCGGAGATTCATTGGAGTATTTTATTCCAAAACAAAATAAGGACCAAATTCAAAAAGCGCTTTTAAAAGCGCAGGATTCCTGTTTGAAATTCGGATTAACCACCGTTGATGATGCGGGATTGAGCAAGATCGTGATCGAAGTGATCGATGCTCTTCAAAGAGAAGGACAAATGAAAATGCGTGTGTATGCCATGCTGACTCCAAACAAAGAAAATCTTGATCACTATTTAAAGAACGGAATTTATAAAACAGATAAACTCAATGTAAGATCATTTAAATTTTATGCTGATGGTGCCTTGGGATCGAGAGGGGCATGTTTAAAAAAAGAATACAAGGATAAAAAGAACTGGAAAGGATTTTTGTTAAGTGACATTCCCTATTTTGAGAAGAATGCAGCATTGCTTTCCAAAACTGATTTTCAGATGAACACGCATTGTATTGGAGATTCTTCCTCAAAAGTGATATTGGATGCATACTCTCGCTTCGGTAAAGGAAAAAGATGGAGAGTAGAACATGCACAAGTGATCAGTGAAGAGGATTTTAGCAAGTTCGAAAAAGACATCATCCCTTCCGTACAACCAACACATGCAACATCCGATATGTATTGGGCAAAAGACAGATTGGGTGAAGAAAGAGTGCGAGGAGCATACGCTTACAAGAAATTATTGAATGCTGCCGGCATCATTGCTTTGGGTACTGATTTTCCTGTAGAAAGTATTTCTCCCTTCAAAACATTTTATGCAGCTGTCTTCAGAAAAGATGAAAAGAATTTTCCTGAAGGAGGGTATCAAAAGGAAAATGCATTGAGCAGAGAAGAAACTTTGAAAGGCATGACCATTTGGGCAGCATTTGCGAATTTTGAAGAGAAGGAGAAGGGAAGTCTGGAAGCAAGTAAGTATGCAGATCTGATCATCCTTGATAAAGACCTCATGAAATGCAGTGAAACCGAAATTCTGAAAACAAAAGTGATCTCTACCTTCATTCATGGAGAGGAAGTATACAGCGCAAAGGATGCGCTGGAGGTAGCACATCCTTAATTTATTTTATATTCCGTACTTTTGCTTCAATGGCTTACAAGAACTTAAAGGAGTGTATTGATGATCTGGAGAAGAACGGACACCTCATTCGCATCAAAGAAGAAGTGGATCCGGAATTGGAAATGGCGGCCATTCATTTAAAGGTTCATGCCGCCGGAGGAAAAGCAATTTTATTTGAGAAAGTAAAAGGAAGCAAGTATCAGGCAGTAAGTAATCTGTTTGGTACTGTAGAAAGAAGCAAGTTCTTGTTTCGTGAAACCTTCACTACCATGCAGCAATTGGTTCAATTACGAAACGATCCCATGAAGGCAATCAAAAGTCCTTTTAAGAATTTATCATTAGGACTTGCTGCATTGAAGGCATTGCCGAAGAAGGCTTCCTTTTCTTCAGCCGGCTTCAAAGAAATTAAAATTTCTGATTTGCCCTTAATAAAACACTGGCCCATGGATGGAGGCGCTTTTGTTACACTTCCTCAGGTATATTCAGAAGACATTGATAAGCCCGGGGTGATGGCTTCGAATCTAGGAATGTATCGAATTCAGTTGAGTGGCAATGATTATATACTCAATAAAGAAATTGGATTGCATTATCAATTGCATAGAGGAATTGGAGTACATCAAAGCAAAACAAACAAAAAGAATCTTCCTTTAAAAGTGAGCATTTTTGTAGGAGGTCCGCCTTCACATACTTTAGCAGCGGTGATGCCTTTGCCGGAGGGAATCAGTGAATTGACCTTTGCAGGGGCATTGGGAGGAAGAAAATTCCGTTATGCCTATGAAGATGGATTTTGTATTTCTTTAGACGCAGATTTTGTGATCACAGGAGAAGTATATCCGAATGAAAATAAACCCGAAGGACCATTCGGAGATCACTTAGGCTATTATAGTTTGAAGCATGATTTTCCATTGATGCGCGTGCACAAAGTGTACGCAAAAGAGAATGCCATTTGGCCTTTTACAGTTGTTGGAAGACCACCTCAGGAAGAT
>DAORJH010000211.1:0-4995 GCA_035438925.1 Bacteroidia bacterium
ATACACTTACTTCCATTAACAACATAAGGTTCTACAATGGCCTGAGTCGGACAGGTGTCGATGCATCTTGTACAAGTGCCACAATAATCTTTAATGGGCCCATCGTATTCTAAATCGATATCTACCAACAATTCTGCAATGAAAAAGAAGGAGCCTTGTTCTTTATTGATAAGGTTTGAATTCTTTCCAACCCAACCCAGTCCACTTTTTGCAGCCCATACTTTATCCATTACCGGAGCGCTGTCAACAAAGGCTCTACCGTTGATGTCGCCGATCTTTTCTTTCAATAACAGCAAGAATGTATTCAGTTTTTCTTTTATTACCTCATGGTAATCATTTCCAAATGCATACTTGGAAATTTTTGGTGCATTGCTGCGTTGTGATTGAGAAGGATAATAATTGTAGAGAAGGGAGATCACGGAGCGCGTTCCTTCTACAAGTAAAGTGGGATCAAGTCGTTTGTCGAAGTAATTTTCCATGTACTTCATCTCTCCTTGTTTATTTTCTTTCAGCCATTTTTCTAGACGAGGTGCTTCTTCTTCCAAAAAGCCTGCCTTACTGATGCCACAGAAATCGAAGCCAAGATCTTTCGCAACACTTTTAATGATCTGAGTATGTTCTTTGTTTTTCTTCAAGATACGAGGTGACAACATTAAGAAATAATTAGCAAACGAGTAGGCTGGCCTTACCGTCAATTGAAAAATAGAATAAGACGACTTACATATTTTTGAAAAGCGTGGCGGCATTGGGTTACTTTCTCTATTGATCAGGTATTAATGAGGCAAAGAGCGTTTGACCTCGGTTCTAAATCGTTTAATCTTAAAGATTTAACATAAATTTAATCGACAAATGCCTGAAAATTGGCGATTAAAATCGTATATTTGCGACGGATTTCCAGAGTATATTATAACTATCTGTAAATCATTAAATTATAACTAAGTAACTGAAGTTCAATATAATAAAAAGCAAAAAATGACAAAGACGGCAAATCTACTGATTGACAGTATCGTTGAAACGCAAACCAATTTTATCAATAACTGGGTTGATTCAGCAAAAAAAATTCAAAGTGCCTTTAGTAATGGTAACATTGCTAACGAGGGACAAAACATTTACAAGGAATGGTTGGAGAAACAAACTAACATTTTAAATGGAATGAAAGAAAGTACAGGTTCTCTTTTCAACGGAGCATCTTCTAACAATCCACAAGAGTTTTTCAAGAACTGGTTCAATCAACAAGCAGGCTATTCAAAACAAATGGCTGACTTTAATCAAAGCATTTTGAACAGTTATTCCAATTTCGGAAAACCGGCGCAGGATTACATGAACAGTTTTGGTCAAAGCAATACAGCTTTCACGAATATTTACAATTCATGGATCCAAACTTTGAATACAACCTATGATTCATTGAGCAAGAACATGAACGGTACATTTAACAAAGATGTATTCAGCAATTTCATTCAGGGAAATCAGTTGTATGCTAAAATGCAGGAGTTCTTTCAGCCAATGGTTGATGCGGCACAAAAAGGTCAATTCAATTTTGAAGCATTCAAGAATCATTTTACACCAGAGAATTACCAGAATCTCTCAAAACAGTTGTTTGGCAATTTGTACAATACGGCACAAATGAAAGAAGTGTACGATAACAGCATTAAGCAATTGCACGAATACTTCGCTTCTCAAAATAATTTGAGTAAGGAGTATTTTCAGCAAATGGAAAATGTGAAAAATGAATTTCCTCAATTATTTTCCGGTAATCTGGAAAAAATAAAAGAGTTATATGGGCAGGTAAATAATGTATTCGGAAAAACGTTCGAGCCATTGTTGAAGGTTGTAAGTCCGGGTAAAGAAAAGGAAAACATTGAAGCGACCATTTCTTTAATGGATAAATTAGCGGAATACAGCATTAAGTCTGCTGAACTTCAGTCACAATTACAGGCTACAACACAAAAAAGCATTGAAAGAGTTGCTAAGGAATTCGGAGAGAAGATGAATAATCCGGAAGCTATAAAACAATTGCCAAGTGCGCAGGAATTGTATAATGAGTGGATCAAAGTGAATGAGCAAATGTTCACAGAACTTTTTGCAAGCGACGAATTCAGTAAAGTAAAAGGTGCTGCGCTTAATTTAAGCATGGATGTGAAAAAACAATTTCAGAATCAATTTGAATCTGCTTTTGAAAATTTCCCGATTGTATTCAAATCAGAAACAGAAGAATTGCACAAAACGATCCATGATCTGAAAAAACAAGTGAAGGAATTACAAAATAAATTATCGATCACTTCAGTAGAAGCTGATGAAGAGAAATCATCTAAGACAAAGAAAAAATAATACGAATAGCTAGAACCCTAAAGGCCGTCCATTGTGTTTGTGGGACGGCCTTTTTTATTAGCCTTTCATCGATTTTAGAAATTGTTCCGGCAAAAGGAATAAAGGATTGAACGAATGGAGACGCTAATAATTTTAAAATGAGAAGAATAATAGTATTTTTGAAATATACCTAAACCGGAATTTATGCCACACCGAATAATTGAAGAATTCAGCAACCTCAACGCAAAAGCGCTTAAGAGTTTCAATACACTGCAGGAGATCTCTGAAGTTGAGATCGCAATTAGTCCGAAAACACAGGTTTACAGTGAAGATAAATTAAAACTCTATCGCTATGACAGAGAAACGGAAGCTACTTATAAAACTCCGGTACTGATCATTTATGCGTTGGTGAATACGTATAAGATGCTTGACCTTCAGCCCGACAGAAGTTATATTCAGAATCTTTTGAAAGCCGGACTGGATGTTTATCTGATCGACTGGGGTTTTCCTTCTAAGGGGGATCGCTATCTGGAGATGGATGATTATGTAAATGGATACATCAATAATTGTGTCGATCACATCAGAAAAAAGCATCGCATTGATAAGATTAATATTCTTAGTATTTGTCAAGGTGGAACGCTAAGTGTCATTTACGCCTCACTTTTTCCGAATAAAGTGAAGAATCTTGTTACTCATGTTACGCCTATTGATTTCAGCAGCAATGATGGTTTGCTTTTCAGATGGAGCAGAGATATGGACTTTGATAAGCTCGTTGAAGCTAATCACGGAATTGTTCCAGGTGAATTCTTGAATCAGGGATTTGATCTGTTGAAGCCAATGATGAAAGCCCAAAAGCAACAAGCCTTAAGTGCAAGCATTGAGGATAAGGAGAAACTGATGAACTTTCTTCGCATGGAGAAATGGATCAGTGAAAGTCCCGGTCAGGCCGGCGAATGTTTCCGACAGTTCATGAAGGATCTTTACCAGCAGAATAAGTTAGTGAAAGGAGAATTGGTAGTAGGAGGGAAGAAGGTAAATTTAAAGAACCTGACTGCTCCATTACTTAATATTTATGCAACGGAAGATCATCTTGTCCCTCCTGCAGCAACAATTCCGTTGAATGATCATGTAGGAAGCACAGATAAAGAATTGTACAGCTTTAAAGGAGGACACATTGGGGTTTTCGTTGGAGGAAAATCACAAAAGGAACTTGCTCCTGCAGTAACGGAGTGGCTTAAGAAAAGAGATAAGTAAGACAAGCTTGATCTTCGGATCAAAGTACTTTTAGCATCCAATGAAATTTATCTTCCATTTTACCCTTGCGGATCAAACGAAGTGTTTCATCAACTTTATTGGAAAACTTTCTTTCTGCAACCGGAGGTAAAGTATAATCTTTCCCTTCAAAGCCTATGCCAATGATCTGTGCAATCGTGGCAGCAGTTCCACAACCGAATGCTTCTGTTAATGTTCCGTTTCCATGTGCTGTGAGGATCTCTCTTATACTGATCTTTCTTTCTTCAACTTTCATTCCCCAATCACGAGCTAAGGTAAGAACAGAGTCTCTTGTGATTCCGGATAAAATAGTGTCTCCGAGTTCTGGTGTCAATAATGTGTCGCCGACAACGAACATCAAATTCATTGTTCCACTTTCTTCCACGTATTGGTGAGTTACACTGTCGGTCCAGATCACTTGCTGATATCCTTTCTGCTGTGCCAGTTTTGTTGGATATAAACTTCTTCCGTAATTACCTGCAGCTTTAACGTAACCAACTCCACCATGAACTGCTCTGAAATAATTTGTTTCTACCAAGACTTTGATCGGTTCACTGTAATATTTTCCGGCAGGGCAAGTGATGATAATGAATTTATAGGTTTCACTCGCTTTCACACCAATAGCCTCGTCTGTAGCAATGATAAAAGGACGGATGTATAAGCTTCCTGATTCTATAGTTGGCACCCAGGCTGCATCTAGCTTCAATAATTCGAACAAGCCACCCATAAAGATCTCTTCAGGAACTTCCGGCATTGCCATACGAATTGCGCTTTTATTCAAACGGTTTTGATTTTCCATTGGGCGGAACAAAGATACTTCACCCTTATCATTTTTATAGGCCTTCATTCCCTCAAATATCGCCTGGCCATAATGCAAAGCACTTGTGGCATAACTCATCGGTACATCTTGGTAAGAGGTTATATAGGCTTTCTGCCATTTTCCGTCAGCATACTCTGCAACGAACATATGATCACTGAAACATTTCCCAAAAGGAACATTGTTTACATCCTGCTCGCTGATGCGGCTTTTCGCAGTTTTGTTAATGGTGATATCCAAAGTACCGGTCATAAAATTATTTTCTTCCTTCCAAATAACTACATTTTTTTTGAAATACCAAATTAATTAGGCGTTAATTTAAAGGGGTTTGACGAGTCTTCCGTTCGTCATTTATTCTAACCGTTGAATTTTTCCAGCTTAAGATCAACACCGTCAAATACAGCATAAGATCTATAATTGATCCATTCTCCAAGATTCACATAAAGTGCCTTATTCTCCACATTCATAGAAAGTGGTAAATGTCTGTGGCCAAATACAAAGAAGTCTATCGGATCTTTTTTTATGTGTTCTTTTGCATAGAGAAAAAGCCACTCTTTCTCTTCTCCCAGGAATTTTTCATCACTGTCTGCCGTGATCAC